>JBDTNS010000024.1:0-15631 GCA_039933675.1 Chloroflexota bacterium | reverse complement strand
GGGTCAGCTTGAGCGGCGGCAGGAAGGCCTTCTCGTCGTCGATCCCCCAGACGCCGTCCTCGCCCCAGACGGGGAGCCGGAGCTCGTCCTGGAGCGCGGTCAGGTCGCGGTAGACGGTCCGCACCGACATCCCGACCCGGGTCGCAATGTCGCCGGTGCGCATCCCCTCGGGGTGGCCCTGGAGGATCGAGACGAGCCGTGTCAATCGAGCGAGCCGGTCGCGCTTGGTCGCGTAGCGGCCGCGATCGTCGTCAAGGGTCATCGCGTCGGAGGATAGATGACGCTGTCCCGGCCGCGCTCCGTGGCCACCAGGCGGACCTCGATCGTGCCGCTGATCGCATTCGGGACGATCGCGGCGGCCTCGCCATTCGCGCTCCCGGCGACCTGGCCCAGCTCGCCATCGAGGAAGACCCAGTAATCGAGCTGGCCGCGCCACCGGTGGAGGTCTGCCGCGCCGACGAGCCAGACCGCCTGCGGGAATGCTGCCTCGAAGATGCGACCGTCGACCGCGACTCGGCAGCGGCGGGCGCGCGCCCCCTCGATGACCTCGACGCCGCGATCCTCCCCGGTCGCGCGCAGGGCCGGGGTGAGGGCCACGTCGAGGGCCTGGAGATCGACCGTGTCCGCATCGACGCCGGCTGCCGGGACCGCCTGCCAGGTCGTTCCGGGCGCGATCTGCCAGGCCTCGCCGCCGATCCTCGCGGACCCGTACTGGCCGAGCTGATGGATCGTCGCCACGTATGCCAGCCAGCGGAACTCCTCCCCGACCCGGATCCCGCTCAACTCGACCGTGCCTACCGACCTGAGATCGACCGTGGCCGACATGTGCAGGTTGAGTCGCGCCGAGGAGCCGGGCGTGAGCGGTGCCTCGCACGCCGGCGGCTGCTCTGGGCCGGACGCCGGGCCGGACGTCGGGCCGAACCGCGACGCCTCGACCGGCCGGTCGCGCAGGGCGACGTCGTTGGCGACCGCGACAGCCGCGAACGTGCCGCCCGACAGGAGCGTCGCGAGCGCGGCGATCCCCGTCCCGACGAGCAACCGGTGGCGGCGCAGCGCATCCCTGCCCCGGATGCGCCGGGCAACCCCGAGCCCGCTGAACAGGCTCGTCGCGGAGAGCGCGAGAAGCCACGGATAGGCTGCCTCGAACGACGGCAGGAGCGTCCGCGAGCCATAGGCGAGGAGCTGCGTCACGACGCCGGTGATCGACGGCACGAGGCAGAGGAGGGCGCCGATGCCGAGCCAGACGATCCCCGGAAAGACGAGGTTGCCGCGGGCGACGGGCGGCCAGATCGCCCCGGCGAGCGCGATCGCGATTGGGACGAGCGCGAGCAACCCGACGACGAGATCGAACGGCCCGCCCGGCCGGTAGGCGAGCAGGACGAGTCCGCCGGCGACCGACCACGAGGCGGCGAGCGCGACGGCGATGAGCCGGAGTTCGAACATCCGAACACGCATCGCGCTGAGTCTATCGGCCGCCCGTTGCAGACCGGTCATCCCGGTTGCACGCAAGTACCGGGCAAGGTGGGACTGCCGGGTCATCGCCGGCAGCCGGGATGGCCGGGAACATGCCCGTACCGCACCGGACCGGACCGTTCGGGCGATCGGGCACGACAGGGACAGGTGAGGAATGGCCGGCAGCGTACCGCGCGGCTCACGGGGCCAGGGGCGTTCTCGCCCGGGCTCGTCCTCGCTCCCGGCCGAAGCGGTCACCGCGGCCCGACCCGGCCGCACCGGCGCCGGGACGTCAGCGGCACCAACGACCACACGCCCCGGTACGACGGTGGCGACGCGCTCGCCCGCCTCGCCGGCCATGACGCCACCGGCGACTCGCGCCGTCTACCGGCTGCTCCTCATGAAGGGGATGAGCCCCGCCGAAGCCGCCAATCTGACGGCCCTCGTGTGCGGCCTCGCCACGACCGACGTTCGCTGGTCGCTCAGGCAGGTGAACCAGCTCCTCTTCCTGCGCGCCATGCGACAGGCGGGACGTTTCGACGAGGTCGATGGAGACCGAACCCGGAAACGGCCCGACTGAACCTCGAATTCACCCGATCGTGGCGGCGAGCCTCCTCCCGCCGTCACGAGCAACCACCGAAGCGACGCCGAGCCTCCTCCCGGCGTCGCTTCGGCATGAGGATGCACCGGTCGACGTTCGCGTCGCTGTGACGATGGATCGAAGGCGCGGAGCGGGCAGTGATGAAGCTACAGGGCGTCGCTTGCGACACGGTTGGCAATATTCGGCTGGATTGCGTTGACCCCCGACCTCGAGCGTGGGACGATCCGCGGATGGAGACCCGTGCAGCGCGGTGGTCCATCGTCGCGAGTGTCCTGTTCGTGATTGCCGGATGCTCGGCAACGCTTCCGTCCGCCAGCCTTGGCGCGGGCAGCACCGCGCCGTCAGCATCTCCAGTCGCCGCTGCGACCCAATCTCGGACTCCATCACCGGCCCCGAGCCCAACCGCCGCAGCATGCGTCAGCTCGGCCGATGTCGCGGCGACGACACCGCCGCCGGGATCCATCCGGGTGGACATGACCGGTCCGCCGCCTCTGTTCAGTCCGGCCAAGCTCACGGTCAAGTCGGGCAACGCTGTCTTCTTTCTGTCCAACATGTCGCACGGCAGCGGCCACACGTTGGCCATCGGTCCGGTCGACCGCTCGAGTCACTGCGCGAAGAGCAGCATGGTGGCGATCGGTGATACCGCTGCGTTCACCGTTCAGGGCCTGAAACCCGGAACCTACGCCTTCTGGTGCACGGTCGATAATCACGCGGCGGAGGGCATGGTCGGCACGATCACAGTGTTGCCGTAGGCGAGTCCCTGCTCGGAGGGAGCGCACCCCTTGTGGTGCCTGGAGTCGGAGCTCATAACCCGCGGGGTTGATCGCGGGGCGTCTCCGTCGGGCCGCTACCGACCGATGGGCGCCCTGCTAACCATAAGCGGCCCTGACCGTGATCCAGGCACAGGCGCGGCCGCGTCGATCGAAGTGAGGGCCGCTTACCTGCGGCTCATTCGCCGTCGGCGTCCACGCCACGCGACGCAAGCGTCCAGACCAATTGCGCGAGGCGCTTCTCGGCACGCTCCGCTGCCACTCGATCCGGGGTTCCAGGAATCGCCGCATAGCGGGCACGCTCCAGTTGCTTGAGGCGTCGCAGGGCCGCCTCGAGCGTCTCGGGAGGGGCTGGGTCCGTCTGGCGCATGAGCGCAATTCTTGCCCACTTCGGCTGACGGCTGGTTAGGATGAAATCCCGTTATCCCCTACAGACACGTTGCGAACGCGGACGTACACTCGCGGCCCGGTCGCCGACATGCCGCACCTCGTCGACCGCCGGGAGAGGGAGACCGATGGATCGCGATGCATCGTCTGAAAATGATCCTGCCGACGTGCCCTCTGTCCCCGAGGCGCTGGCGAGTTGGCGAGCCGCGGAGCGGGCCGCCGCCGTCGCCCGGCGTGAGGGACTAGCTGCCTCGGCTACAGTCACAGCCGCCGAAGAGGCCGCCGAGGCGGCGCTGGCGACCGCCGATGCCACGAGGGACGCCTTGGCGTCGATGGAGCTGGCCGAAACGTCGGCCGCCAAAACGGCCGCAGCCGCCAGAGTGGCCGTGGAATCTGCGCACGGCGATCTTGCCAACGCGGATGCCGACCGGGCCGGGGCAGACATTGACGAGGTCGAGGCCAAGGACCTGTACCGACAGGCGTCCGAGAGAGCTGGCCAACGGTGACATTGGGTCAGGTGGGTACTCCGTTTAGCTCGTAGTGACGCTCCAGCGCGACGGCTTCGCCCTCGGTAGCTCACCATTCGGTCCGAGCGTCATTGTCGCGTCCGGTGGTTCCGTCAGGCGATCAGCGAGGATAGGACCGGGACAATCGTGAGACTCGTCGAGGACCAGCGTGGTCAGCGCCGGTCGGCGGGCCCCCGCGCCGCGTCGACGAAGACGCTGAAGAGCCGCTCGAACGCGGGTGGCACCGACTCGGTGCGTTCGGGATGGCATTGGACGCCAAAGATGAACCGGCCGTCGGCCGCCTCGAGACCCTCGACGAGGTCGCCGGCCGGGCTGCTCGCCCAGGCGTTGGCGACGAGACCTGGCGCGAGATCGGACGGCCGGATCGCCTGGTGGTGGTAGCTGTTGACTCGCAGGACGCCGCCGCGCGCGTTGGTCGGGAAGAGAATCCGGGCGAGCCGCGTCCCGGGGGCGATCCGAAGCGGGTGGATCTTCGCCGGGCCGGCCCCCCAGCGCGGACCCTGGTGGCCGTCGACATGCTGGAGGAGCGTGCCGCCGGAGAACGCGTTGATCGCCTGGAACCCACGGCACAGACCGAGCACGGGAAGGGTCCGCGTCTGGGCTGCGGCCCACGCCCCGTGCTCGAGGGCGTCGCGGTCGGGCTCCATCGTCGTCGAGCCGCGGCTCGGTTGCCCGTAGCGCTCGGGGTGGAGGTCCGCGCCGCCGCTCATCAGGAGGCCATCCATCGCGGCGAACGCCTCGGTGCGGGTCGCCTCGTCCGCGGTGGCATCGAGGAGGATCGCCTCGCCACCATGACGGGTGATGCTCGCGGCGAACAGCTCGTTCTTTCTGGCGGCGATCGCCGGGTCCTTCTGGCGGGCGGCGACGGCCACTGTCACGACGATTCGGGGAGGGGCGATCCGGCGGCTCATCGCGCCACGATACCGCGGCGCCGCGTTCGTCCGGTCAGCTTGGTGCCGCGCTCGGCGGCAGCGTCGGCAGGTTCTCCGGATCGACCTCGTGATGGGGGATCAGGAGGAGTATCCAGCCGAGCGCGATGTAGTTCGGCTTGTAGCTGCCCGATTCCGGGTCGAGCGACGGATACGTCGCGCGGTTCCAATAGGCGATGCTCCGTCCCGAGGTCCCGAAGCGCTTGGCGATCGAGTCCAGACTGTCGCCCTTTACGACGGTGTAGGCGAAGAACGTCGGCTGCGGCGTCGGCGTCGGCCGGACGAACGAGGGGGTCGGCGTGGGGCCCGCGGGCGTCGGCACCGGTGTCGGCGTCGGCGCGGCCGCGCCCTGGCTACCACCGGCCCGATTGGTGGGCTCGGGGACACAGGCGGCGAGGCTCAGGACGACGGCGAGGACGGCGGGGAGGGCGAGGACCGAAATGGTCCCGTGCCAGGGGCTGCGCGTGCGCATCTCGTCCATGGTGACGCCTCAACGCCGAATCGGGTGACGAGGCCCCGATCTCAGGCGGCGGACGGGCTCGCCGAGTCGACAGGTGTCGGCGGCTGGAGCGAGAGCTCCGCGGCGAGCGCGAGGCCCTCCGCCGCGGTCGCGACGCGGTTTCGGCCGCCACCCTTGGCCACGTAGCACGCACGGTCGGCGGCGAGCAGAACGCTCGTCGCCGTCTCGCCGTCCTGCGGGAACGTGGCGACACCAACGGAAGCCGTGACGGCGTCGTCGGTGGCAGCAACCGCGAGGCGTGCTCGTTCGGCGACCTGGAGCGCGCCCGTCTCATCGGTGTTCGGAAGGATGAAGGCGAACTCGTCGCCGCCGTACCGGAACACGAGATCGGAGTCGCGACCGGCGCGGACGAGACCATCCGCGATCCGGCGCAGGACGGTGTCGCCCGCCTGGTGGCCGCGGTCGTTGTTGACGTTCCGGAAGTCGTCGAGGTCGAGCATGATCAGGCTGAACGGTGCTCCCTCGCGGACGCTGCGCCCGAGCCATTCCTGGAACGTGCCGTGGTTCAGGAGGCTCGTCAGACCGTCCGTCCGGGCGCGGATCTCGACGGCCTGGAAGACCTCGGCGTTCTGCAACGCGATCGAAACCTGCGCGGCGAACAGCTGTACGAGCTCGAATTCCTCGAGCGAGAAGGTGTTCCCAAGCCCAAGCCGCTCGATCGTCAGGACCCCGATCGCGCCGCCGCGGCCGCGCAGCGGGACCACGATCAAGCTGCCATCCATCGTCCCGATGTCCTCGCGGAAATGATTGACCCGAGGGTCGTTGTGTTCGTCGCTGATGAAGACCGGCTCGTTGTGTTCGACCACCCAGGTCGCAATTCCGGTTTCTCCCGGCGCCCAGGCCTCGAGGTACTGCGGCGCGTGGATTCCGCGCGCGGTGAGCGGGGTCAGGACATCGGTCGTCGGGTCGAGAACCTCGATCGCGACGTTGTCGCACACGATCAGCCGGCCGAGGCGGTCGGTGATGCTCTCCAGGACGGCCCGCGCATCAAGGGTCGTGAGGATCGATTCGGTGATCTGGAGGAGCTCGCGCTGGCCGCGCAGCTGCTGTTCGAGGGCGAGGGTCTGCTCGCGCAGCCGCTCGGTCGTGTCAGCATTGGCCATCGCCTGCGCCGCGAGGCTCGCGTAGATCACGAGCAGTCGCAGGTCGTCGTCGGTGAACTTGTCGAGCCCGAGCTTCGAGAGCACGAGCACGCCGAGGACCTGGTCGTCGAAGAGCATCGGCGCGAGAAGCATCGATTCGTCGAGGTCGTCCTCGGTGCCGGGGACCGTGTTCGCCCGCGGATCGGCGGCGGCGTTGCCAAGGTTCTGGGCCATCCGGTTGGCGGCGACCCAGCCGGTGATCCCCTCACCCATGGCGACGCGGAGCTGGTCGGGCGTCTCGTCGATGTACTCGCCGACCTGACCCCGCATCGCGACCGGGACGACGTCCTGGCCCTGCACGCGGTAG
The DNA here is from genome assembly GCA_039933675.1 of Chloroflexota bacterium. GTDB lineage: Bacteria > Chloroflexota > Limnocylindria > Limnocylindrales > CSP1-4 > SPCO01. The sequence goes on along the minus strand of JBDTNS010000024.1, from coordinate 8,996 downwards.
ACCCGGGCGTTGTGGTAATCGATCAGCTGGCGGAGCTCGGTCGCGATCGATTCGCCGATCTCGGCGACGCTCGACAGGCGGCTCAGGCGCGCCCCCAGTTGCTGGATCGATTGGAGCTGGGCTGCCCATGTCGCCATCCGCTCGTAATCCTGGGCGGCGCGGATCGCCACGCTGCCCTGCGTCGCCAGTGCGCCCACGGTCGCAAGCTCGTCCTCGGTCCACTGATGTGGCTGGTCGTGGTAGACGTTGAGCATTCCGAGCAGGTCCGTGCCATCGAGCAGGGGCGCCACGCACAGCGTGTCGTATCCCTCCTGGATGACCGCGGCCCGGACCTGCGCGCCCCGCGGGTCGTTGGCGTACCCGACGGCGAAGAGCGGCCGGCGGGCGGCCGCGGCGGCCGTCGAAAGCGTCCGAGCCGGGAGCGACCTGACGTGATTGAGATATTCGGGCGAAAGCCCGCGACTGACCTCCGGGATCGCATGCCCGCCGGAGTCCCGGAGGAAGACTGCGGCCCGATCGGCCCGGAAGAGCACCATCGCGTGGTCGACGAGATCGGCCAGGATCCGGTCGAGGTCGAGCCGGCGGCCGATATCGTTCGCGACGCGCCGGAGGGCCTCCGCGCGGTGGAGCAGGTGGGCCACCTCGTTTGAGCGCTGGGCTCCGCTGAGGATCGCACCGAGTCCATCGGCCACGATCCTGGCGATGTCGAGGTCCCGGGTACCGAGCGAGCCGGGCGTCTCGCCGACGACGAGCAGGACGCCCCATGGGACCTTCGCGCCAGGGATCGCCACCGCGAGTTCCGGGCGATCGTCCGGGAGGACCGCGAGCGCCCCCCCTTCTTCGTCGCGGTCGATGATCACGCCGGGGATCGGCGTGCGCCCGTTGCGCACATGGGCAGCGGCAAGGTCGAGCGCCTTGTCGAGGATCCCGAAGCGACTGGACAGATCCACCGGCCGGCGCGACGCGGCCACGTCGCCGGTCGCGAAGGCGCGCGGCGAAAGCCGATCGCCCGCGGCCTCCCAGGCCGCCACGATGTGGTGGCCGTAGGCGTCCCGGAACGTCCGGACCACGGCGTCGAGCGCCTCGTCGGCGTCGTCCGAACCATTGATCAGGCGGATGATCGAGGTGGCGACCTGTAGGTCGACCTGGTGCCGTTCGGCATCGAGCGGGTCGGGGGCGGGTCGTGGCGCGTCGCGTCGGCCGGCGGCTATGTGGCCCGTTCGGGCGCCCGGGTCGATCCGCCGGCGACCGCCGCGCTGTCCGAAGGGCGGCATGCCGTCGGCGAGGCCCGTCTCAGCCGCCGCAAGGAAGCGCTGCAGGTCGCCCAGCCGGTAACGTCGGTCGCCCCGCGGGTTGATCCGGTAGTAGCGCAGCCGGCCGGCGTCGCTCCAGGCCCGGATCGTGTTGGGATGGACGCCCAGAAGCCTGGCGGCCTTGGTGACCGACAGGGTCGCGTCCGGTGGTCTGGGCGGGAGGGTGATCGGCACGGCTCAATGAGGAAATGTGAAGTTGGTACGGCGAGCCTACCAATCTCACAGTTCTTGCCAATAGGCCGATGGTCCGGGCCTCGCTCAGCGACTCCGTCGAGCCGTGAGTCGAACATAGGCGAGCGTCGCGACCATCGAGCCGAGCCCGATCGCGAGGACGCCAAGGAGCGCGAACCCCGGATCGCCGACGAGCCCGGGCCCCTGCCCCGAGCTCCGCGGGTCGCCCACGACGACCGCCGGGCTGGGTGAGGCGGCGAGCGCGGTCATCGCCAGCGAGAGCCAGGCGAACGCGACCGAGCCCGCGGCGACCGCTCGGCTCGCAGCAGCCGACCGGCGCCTCACGAGACCGCCCCGACGACGGCGAGGAGGAGCGCGATCAAGATGAGGCCGGCGCCACAGGCAAAGCAGGCGGCGGCAATCAGCGGTCGGCGCGTGCGGCCCTCGGCGATAACGCGCATCGCCTCGTCCGGCTCGAGGGTGGTGAGCACGAGCGGACGCCCCAGCCCGTTCGAGAGCTGCGGTTCGCCGCTCGCGTCGAGACCGGGAACGCCGAGCACGATCGCGTGCTCGACGGTCGAGACCTGCTCGACGCGGAGCCTGACGTCGACGTCGTCCGGCGTCCCGGACGGGACCCGGTCCGGAAGGTCCGCAGCGATGCCGACCGATTCGCGCGGGATGACGACGAGACCGTCGTCGAGCGCCGCGTCGTTCACCACGATCCCATCGAGACCGTCGCGGACCTCGAACCGCACTCGCTCGCGACGGTCTTCGAACGACACCCAGCGGGAGGCCCGCCGGAGCTGGAGTCGCGTCCGTCGAAAGACGAGCGGTCGATGCGCGTCGTCTTCGAATTCGTCCTCGGCATCGATCCGACCGGAGACCCGCACGTAGCGCTCGACACCGGCCGCCGCGAGGGCCCTGGCCTCCGCGACGCTGACTGTCGGGGTCGTGGCCAGGAGCCGGCCGACGCGGTACCTCGGCCCGTAGGTCCGCAGGACGAGCGCGCCCGCGACGAGCGCGGCAAGGCCGGCGAGGAAGGGGACGAGGGGAGACACGGCGGCGATGATACGCGCCGGGTAGCAAAAGACCCGAAGAAACCTCCACGACACGTGGGCGTTGATGCGATCGCTGCCGTTAGTGACGCTCGACCTCTCCGGGCCTGGGGCAAACGGTAGGGGCCGTCCCTGCGCCGGTCAATCCGGTTCGTCCACCGGATTCGTGACGAACCGGCTGGTTATCCACCATCCATCCACAACTGGACGGCTTCAGCCCGCGGAGCGCCCCGTCGCCGGCTCGAGCGCGCTGACCTGACCGCCGAAGCTCGTCAGCACCAGGCGCCCGCCGAGCAGCTCCGCGGCGTGGACGACGTCCGAGTGCGCAACGCGCCAGGCGACCGTCCCGTCGGGCTCGATGGCGAATGTTTCCAGCTCGGACTGGACGATCACGTGTGCGAGCCGCGGCGAGCCGAGCAGGGCGATGAGCGGCGTCGCCGATCGATGGCTCCAGCGCGCCTCGCCCGATGCGACGTCGAGCCCGTAGGTATGGAATCCGTAGGCGACGACCAGGATCCCCGCGGTGTCCCAGTGGAGCGCCCGCGGCTCATCATGGATGAGCGATGCGAACCGGGCGGACCAGGCGCCGCGTGGACCCTCGAGGCGCAGTTCAGCACGGCAGAGCGGATCCGGATCGGCCGCCGCGGTCGAGCTCAGGTCGACGAGTGCGCCGCCGGCCTCCGAGAGGGCGAAGACGGCGGCTCCCGACCCGCTTCCGCCCCACCGCCAGCGAGCACGCAGGCCGCCCGGGTAGGCGATGGTCGAGTCGCGCGGTTCTGCGGTCATCGATCGGATCGCGAGTGGGTCAGGCGCCCGTCGCCGCCGCGGCTTCGAGATCCGCGGCGGTCCGCTCCTCGGCAATCGGCGCGACCATCGCGTTGGAGAGGATGCGCAGCGTGCCGGGCGGAACGGGGAAGACCGCGGTCGGAATGCCCGCCGCCGCCCAGACGACCGGGTAGCGCCCGAGGTCGGGATCCATGATCACGCGGATCGGTCGCTCGTGGCCGATCGGCGGGATGCCGCCGATCGAGAAGCCCGTCAGGTCATGCGCTTCGCGCGCGGTCGCGCGCCGAACGTCGGGCGCGGCAGTCACCGCGGCCAGTCGCGCGAGATCGACGCGGTTGTGCCCGGCGACGAGACAGAGCAGCGGTTCGCCCCCGTCCGCGGCCGGGACGATGAAGATCAGGGACTTGACGATCTGGGCGAGCTCGACGCCGAGTGCCGCCGCCGCTTCGGCCGCGGTGTGGGTCGACTCGTCAAAGACGGTGACCTCGAGTGTCACGCCCTTGCGGGCCGCTCCATCGAGGACGCGCTGGATCGCGGGATGGCGGGGGGCATCGGGCACGGGCCGGAGTCTAGCATCGGGCCGGTCGAACCGGCGGCTCACGTACCATCGCCCGATGGTCGCTCTCATTCTGGCCGACGGGGACGCCCCGTCCCGGTCATCACTCGATCGCGCCTGGCCCGGCTGGGACGCCGGCGTCGATCTCGTCGTCGCGGCCGACGGCGGAGCTCGCCACGCGCCCGAGCTCGGCCTGTCGATCGACCTGTGGGTCGGCGATGGCGATTCGATCGGGGAGAACGCCCTGGCAGCGCTTGCCGCCGCGGGCGTCCCGATCGAGCGCTCGCGACCCGACAAGGAAGAATCCGACGCCGAGCTCGCGATCGTCGCGGCCCTGCGACTGGGCGCGGATCGGATCCTGATCGTCGGTGCGCTCGGCGGTCCGCGGATCGACCATGCGCTGGCCAACATCGGCCTCCTCGCTCTGCCTCAGCTGGCGAGAGTGCCGGTGACGCTGCTCGACGAGCGCTCGCGCATCGGGCTGATCCGGGCGCCGAGCCCCGACGGTGCACCGGTCGAGCGGGCCCTGCCCGGAGCGATCGGCGGTCTCATCTCGCTCCTGCCGGTCGGCGCCGGGGTGACGGGCGTGACGACGCGTGGCCTGGCCTACCCGCTCGTGGACGAACCGCTCCCGGTGGGTCCAGCCCGCGGCCTTTCGAACGTCCGGACCGGTTCAGATGCCAGCGTCGTCGTCCGTCGCGGTCTCCTGCTCGTCGTGGAATCGCCTGCTACGCTTTGAGTCATGACGACTCCTGCCGCCGGCGATCTGGCACCCGATGTTGCCCTTCCCGATGAAACCGGGACGATCCATCGGCTGGCCGACCAGCATGGCCGTTGGACGATCCTCTACTTCTACCCGAAGGACGACACGCCCGGCTGCTCCACCGAGGCGTGCGAGTTCCGCGACAGCAACGCGACGATCAACGAACGCGGCGCCGACGTCTGGGGGATCAGCCCGCAGGGTGCGACCAGCAAGCGGGCCTTCCGCGAAAAGTTCGATCTGCCCTTCACGCTGCTCTCCGACGAGGACCACGCGGTCGCCGAGGCCTATGGCACCTGGGTCGAGAAGGAGAACTACGGCAAGACCTACTGGGGCGTCGCACGCACGACATTCCTGGTCGAGCCGGATGGCCGCGTCGCGCGGGTCTGGTCGAAGGTCAAGCCCGAGGGGCATGCCGGGCAGGTCCTCGCCGCGCTCGACGAGCTCCAGGCCGTCAAGGCGTCGTGACTTGCACCGTGCTCGGCCGGTGATCGTGCCCGCGACGGGCCCGTGACCGAGTCAGGCGCGGCGACCCCGCCGGAACCGATGGACCACGCCTGGCGCCCCCCGCGGTTCATGGTCATCGCGGCTCATCCCGACGACGCCGACTTCGGACCCGCCGCGACGTCCGCTCGCTGGATCGACGCTGGTTCCGAGGGATGGCTCGTGTGCTGCACGAGCGGCGACCAGGGCGGCGAGGACCCCGACGCGGACCCGCTGGCGCTGGCGGCCCTGCGCGAGACCGAACAACGCGCGGCCGCGGCAATCGTCGGCTTCGCCGGCGTGACCTTTCTCCACGGGCCGGACGGTGCGCTGGCCAACGACCTGGCGCTCCGGGAGCAGCTCGTCCGCGAGATCCGAACCTTCCGGCCCGATGCCGTCCTCGCCACGGACCCGGAGACGCTGTTCTATCGCGATGGGGGGATCAACCACACCGACCATCGCGCGGCGGGGTTCGCCGCGGTCGACGCCGCCTACCCGGCGGCGCGCAACCCGATGGCCTTTCCGTGGCTCGCCCGGTCGGGGCTCGCGGCGCACAAGGTCCGGCGCCTCTACCTGTTCTGGTCGGACCGGACCAACGCCTGGGTCGACGTCTCGGCGACGCTCGAACGGAAGATCGACGCGCTCCGCGCCCACGCCAGCCAGATCCACGACACCGAAGGTTTGGCGGATCGGATCCGTACGTGGGCCGGCGAGGAGGGTGCCAGGATCGGCGTCGCCGCGGCCGAGGGCCTGCGGTTGGTGGTCATCGACGACGACGAGGACGAGGGCCCCGGCTGACCGCGGCTGACCCGCACCGCCTCGTCTAGCTCTCGTCGAGGAGGAGCGGCCGGATCCGGCCCCACTGGTTCCAGATCTCGGCGAGGCCGTCGGCGCGCCGACCGAGCATCGTGACCATCTCGGCCAGCGTGAGATCGCCGGCGACGCTCGTCAGGTACTCGTCGGCCGTCACCATCACGTCGGCGAAGAGCGCGCTGATCGACTCCTCGGTCGGCCAATGTCGAATCCGCTTCGGGTCGAGTCCCGCGTAGCCCATCGCGAGGGAGAGATCACGCTGCGACGGGTGTCGTGCATCGGTCCAGCCGCCGAGACCATCGAACCGGTAACCGAGCGATGACAGGGCTTCGACGATGTCGCGACCCTGGACGCGCGTGAACTCGCTCCAGAACGGGTGCCCTTCCGGGAACTGGAGCGCCGAGGCCTCGATCGCGTCGGCGACGATCGCCTCGACGAGTCCGGCCAGTTGGAGCTGCCAGCGCCGGCGAGCGTCGGGATCGTCCCCGGCCAGGCTGGCGACGAGGGTCGTCATCGCCTGTCGATCGCCGCGGAGGAGGCGGAAGATGCGCGGCTCGCCGCCAGCCTCGAGCGCGAGCCCGAGCCGCTCGTCGTCCGCAAGTCGCGCGGTGTCCGGAGTCTCTGGCGCGGGCGGGATGAGAAAGGCCGCGCCCGTACTCGCCTGTTCGACGCAATCGGCGACTGCGGCCCGTGCGGCGAGACAGACAGCATCCGCGTTCTCCGCACCGATCCGCGCCGCGTCCGCCTCGAGCCCGAGACGCTCGAGGGTCGAGCCGACCTCCATCGCGGCGGCGTGTTCGCGACTCGCGGTGACGGTCGCATCGCGTGCCTCGGTGTTGATCCGGTTGATCTCGCTCAGCCAGTCGCGGGCGGCCGTCTCGAGCTGCTCGGGGCTCGTCGCTGAGGAGACGGCCGTGCGAAAGCCGCCCTGTGCCGCGTCCTTCGCTTCGTGGACGGCGCGCGGATCGGCACGCCACGTGGCGGTTACCGCGGCCGCCTCGTGCCCGTCGTACGTGCGTTGGGCCGCGCGCAGGGCGTCGAGCGCGACCTCGGAGCGGGCTCGGGCGAGCGTCGCCAATTCGCACCGTTCGTCGGCGAGTCGTCGTTCCTCGGTGCAGCCCTCGGTGTCGGCGGACTTCGGCGCCCGGCGCCCGCCCTCCGGCCGTTCGAGCTGGGCCACGGCCGAGTCGGCCATCGAGACGCTGGATGCGGGGCTCGCGGGCAACGCCGCTCCGCCGGCCAGCGCGATCGCCTGGCTGCGGAAGGCGAGCATGGCTGGATCGTCGCCGCCCGAGATGGCGATCCCGACCATCCGCCCGGTCGGCCCGTGCTGATCGTCGGATCCGGGACGGGGCGTGCTCAGGGGGAGGGCCGATTCCATGATCGGGCCCGGGATCGGGGCCAGACGGTCAGGCACGATCGGGATCGCCCCGGCGACCTGGTACGGGACGAACGATGCGCCTCCGCTCCTGTACCGAACGCTCGTTCGACGTTCGGAGGCTCCGGACGGCATCGTCAGGCCGACCAGACGGCGGTCGGCAGGCCCCCCCCGGGCCGGCTGGGAACTCCCGGCGGTGAAGGCGTCGTCGGCGAGCGTGGAGGAGCGACGGGGGACGACGTCGTGCGAAACGGTGAGCCGGACTTCGCGCGGTGAGGGAGGCCGAGCACGAACCAGCTCGACCAGGGCAGCCCCGACCACCACGCCAAGAATGAGACCGAGCGCGAGAAAGCTGAACTCGCTCGCCGTCATGCTGCCTGCATCTCGAGGCTTCCGCTCCTTCGCCTTCGAGGCATCATCGCTCGGGGCAATGTAGCTGCGAGCGTAGGTTGCGTCAACTCGCGACGCGGCTCGTCGAGCATGCGGCGGGATGCCGGCGACCCCGCCGAGCCCGATCGGCGCGACGCCGGACGCAGCTCAAGGGCACGAGCGTGCATCGGCTGACCGACCGATGGTAGATTCCTCCCGCCGGCGCTCCGCCGATCCTTCGTTCGCGCCCGAGTCCTGAATTCAGGGAAAGGCACGCCCCGCTTGGTCATCGAGCAACCCCAGGAATTCCTCGTCCAGCCCGTCGACGCCTCCTGGCTCCAGTGCAACATCGAGTGCCAGGAAGCGTGCCCGGTCGGGACGAATTGCCGCGGCTACCTGAACCTCGCCGCCGAAGGGCGGTTTGAAGAGGGGTACATCCTGTCGCGCGAACCGAACCCGGTCGCAGCGATGTGCTCGTATGTCTGCTCGGCGCCGTGCGAGCGAGCCTGCCGCCGCGGCGATATCGACCGGCCGCTGGCGATCCGGGCGATGAAGCGATTTCTTGTCGAGTGGCATGAGGCGTCCGGGATCCCGGACGTGATGCCTCAGATCACTCCCCGCGCCGAACGCGTTGCCGTCGTCGGTGCCGGACCGGCCGGGCTCGCCGTCGCCCGCGAGCTCGCCACCAAGGGCTACCAGGTGACGGTCTTCGACAGCCTTCCGTACGGCGGCGGAACGATGCTCATCGGCGTGCCGGCCTTCCGGCTCCCGCGCGAGGCGATCGAGATGGACGTTCGCCTCGTCGAGCGGCTCGGCGTGACGTTCGTGTTCGACACGACGATCGGCGTCGACATCACGTTTGACCAGCTCCAGCGTGACTTCGACGGGATCGCCATCACGGCCGGCGCGATGGATGCGGTCGCCCTCGATATCCCGGGCGCCGATCTCGACGGTGTCCAGTACGGCGTCGACTTCATGAAGAAGGCGAACCTCGGCCAGCCGCTCGAAGTCGGGAACGACGTTGTCGTGATCGGTGGCGGCTACACGGCCATGGACTGCTCAAGGACGAGCCTCCGCCATGGCGCCGAGCGGGTCTCGATCGTCTACCGACGCACGCGCTCCGAGCTTGTCGTCGACGAGGAGGAGCTCGGCGAAACCGAGCGCGAGGGCGTCCGGATGGAGTTCCTGGCCAGCCCGATCGAGGTCCTCGGTGAGGACGGCAAGGTCACCGGCGTGCGCTTCATCCGCAACAAGCTCGGCGAGCCGGATGCCTCCGGCCGGCGCTCACCGGTCCCGATCGAGGGGTCCGAGT
>JBDTNS010000023.1:0-15811 GCA_039933675.1 Chloroflexota bacterium | reverse complement strand
GCATCGAGCGTCTTCGCCAGCGTGCTTACGGCCCCGCCGTGGTTGTCGTTGGTGCCTCCGACGGCCGTGTTGTCCTGGGCCAGGGTGCTCACGGCCGACGTGTTGGCCGGTGCCTGGGGTGCCGCTGCGAGGACGCCGCCGGCGGTGAGGGCCAGGCCGACGAGGGCAGAGGCTGCTGCACGGGTCTTGTTCACGATATGGATCTCCTGCAACAATCCCCGGCGCAGGTCGAACCTACCACAGGATCCGGATCGTGTCAGGAAACGGAGAGCGTTCCCTCGCAGGGCTCGAGGGCGCCGCGGCGGACGGGCAGCTCCGCCCGCTCCCAGGCGTCCATCCCGCCGGCCACGTTGACGACGTCATTGCGTCCGGCTCGAATGAGGTAGCCGGCGACGGCCGCGGAACGGGCGCCCATGTGGCACATGACCATGACCGGCCGATCGGCCGGAATCTCCGCGACGCGGGTCATGAACACCGAGGTCGGGACGAGGAAGGCACCTTCCACGCGGACGGCGCTGAACTCGTGGGGTTCTCGGACGTCGAGGAGAACCGGGCGATCGGGATCCTCCCGGAGGCGGCGCTCGGCCTCGGCGACATCAATCGAGGGAAGCGCGGGCGGCATGGTCATCGAGCGCTCCTTTGCAGGACGGGCGGTCCGAGGGTCGGCTGATCGGGGTGGGCGATGAGGTTCGCGAGGCGGAGGTCGATCGCCATGATCAGCTCGCCGATCTCGATCCTGGCCACGTTGACCGCCGGACCGTCGGTTGCCGCCTCGACGAGGAGGGCTCGGGCGCCCTCGAGGTTCCGAGCGATCCCAAGCGGGTTCCCGCGGACGTCGTGGACGTACGCGGCCGCGACCTTGATCAGCCCCTGGAGGAGAGCGCGTTCGGCGGGGTCGTCGGTGCCCATCCAGGCGGGCTCAAGGTGCTCGTGGGCCTCGAAGAAGTCGCCGCGCTCGTAGGCCGCCAGTCCGGCCGCCAGCGCGTTCGCCCGCTTGCCCGCCGAGAGTGGGCGGAATGCCTTGGCTCGCCCGTCGCGCCCGACGACGACGGAGCGATCGGTCACTCCAGCTCCGCCAGCGGCCGGCGTCCCGAGAACCCGCTGTCGAGGTCGTGCCACCAGCCGACGATCGCCTCGCCACGCTGCCAGCAGAGCCAGATCTGGCGGCCGGCAACGAGCGCCGGGATGTCGACGAGACCGTGCTCGATATCGCGCAGCGTCAGGCCGAGATCGTCGATGCGGGCGACGCCGGCCGCCATCTGGTCGATCAACCCCTGCATCCGGAGCCGGGTGAGGCGCAGGTCGCCGGCGATCGGCGGATCGCCGGAACCCGCCGCGTCTCGCGGCCCGGCGGGTTCCGCCAGGACGGCGTCGCGGAGCCGGACGAGCTCGGCCCGCTGCTCGACCAGCACGGCGAGGATGCCGTCGAGCTCCGGGACGGCGGCATTGGCGGTGTCGATGTCATAGAACCGGGTCATCGACGCGATTCTATCCCCCCGGTCGCCTATCATCCAAACGTGCGAAGCATCTTCCTGTGGGCGGCCCGCAACCGGTGGTTGAAGGCGCGCCTGCCGCGATTCCGATTCATGCGTCGAGCCGTCCACCGGTTCATGCCCGGCGAGACCTTCGACGACGCGCTGGCCGCCGCGCTGCCGCTCCAGGCCTCGGGTATCGGGTCGATGTACACGCGGCTCGGCGAGAACCTCGAGAACCTCGCCGCCGCCGACGAGGTGGCCGACCACTACCTCCACGTCGTCGACGAGATCGTCGCGGCACGGATCGACGGAGAGATCTCGGTCAAGCCGACCCAGCTCGGTCTCGACCTCGACCCGGAGGCCTGTCTCGCGCATCTCGTCCGGATCGCCGGGCACGCCGCAGCGGCCGGCTCCTTCCTCTGGATCGACATGGAGGGGAGCGCCTACGTCGACGCGACGCTGGACCTGTACGAGCGATTGCGCGCGAGCCAGCCGAGGACCGGGATCTGCCTCCAGTCGTACCTCCGCCGGACGCCCGACGATCTCGAGCGACTCCGACCGCTCGACCCGGCGATCCGCCTCGTCAAGGGCGCCTACGAGGAGAAGGCTTCGATCGCGTTCAAGGACCGCCGCAGCGTCGATGCCGCATATCTCGGCCTTGCGGTCGGATTCCTGCTCGGCGGTCGCGATCGGCCGATCCGGCTTGGGCTCGGCACCCACGACGTGACGCTCATCGAGCAGGTCGCGGCGCAGGTCGGGGCGGTCGGGATCGAGCGCGACGCGTTCGAGGTCCAGATGCTCTACGGGATTCGGACGGATCAGCAGGTTCGCCTGGTAAAAGCCGGCTATCGCGTCCGGTCACTGATCGCCTACGGTGAGCACTGGTATCCGTGGTACATGCGCCGCCTCGCCGAGCGGCCCGCCAACGTCTGGTTCGCGCTTCGGCAGATGCTGCCGTAGTCGGAGGTAGGAACGATGCGCATCGCAGCCCGGATGGGGACCATCGGCACCGAGAGCGCGTTCGAGGTCTCGGCACGCGCCCGGGCCCTCGAGGCGCAGGGCAAGTCGATCGTCTACCTCCAGCTTGGAGAGCCCGACTTCGACACGCCGGCGAACGTGCGAGAGGCGGCAAAGGCGGCGCTCGATGCCGGCGCGACGCACTATCCGCCGTTCGCCGGGATCCCGACGCTGCGCGAGGCGATCGCCGCCGACGCTTCCGCACGGAAGGGCTTCCCCGTCGAGCCGTTCCAGGTCTTCGTCACGGTCGGTGGCAAGGGCGTGATGCTCTACGCGATCCTGGGTCTCGTCGACCCCGGTGACGAGATTCTCGTTCCCGACCCCGGCTACCCGATCTACGAGTCGCTGACGCGCTTCGTCGGGGCGACGCCGGTCCCGATCCCGATCCGGATGGCGAATGACTTCCGGCTCGATGTGGACGAGCTTGGGTCGCTCATCACCCCCAGGACGCGTGGTCTCATCATCAATTCGCCGGCCAATCCGACCGGCGGCGTACTGACCCGGGACGACCTCGAACGGATCGCCGAGCTCGCGATCCGGCACGACCTGTGGGTCCTCGCCGACGAGATTTACGGTCGGATCCTGTACGACGGCGCCGAGCACGTCTCGATCGCCTCGCTTCCCGGGATGGCCGAGCGGACGATCGTCCTCGACGGCTTCTCCAAGACGTTCGCGATGACCGGCTGGCGGCTCGGCTACGCGATCGTCCCGGCCTCGCTTGTCGCGACGTTCAGCCAGCTCATCATCAACACGATCAGCGGTGTCGCGACGTTCGCCCAGGTCGGCGCGGTCGAGGCACTCGTGGGGCCACAGGACGACGTGGACGCGATGGTCGTCGAGTTCAGGGCGCGACGCGACCTGGTCGTCGATGGCCTCAACGCGATCCCGGGGATCGAGTGCCGCAAGCCGAGCGGGGCGTTTTACGTCTTTCCCAGCATCGCGGGAACCGGTCTGTCGGGAGCCGAGCTCGCCGAGCGGTTGCTCCAGGAGGCGGGCGTCTGCGTCCTTGCCGGATCCGCGTTCGGGCAGTTCGGCGACGACCATATCCGGATCAGCTATGCCAACTCGCAGGCGAATCTGACCGAGGCGCTGGGCCGCATCCGAACGATCGTCGAGCCGCTCGTGGCGGCTCGGGTATGAGCGATCGACCCCGGGTCTTCGTCGCGCGGCGTATCCCGAGCGAGGGGTTGGAGGCGATCGCCGCGGCCTGCGAGATGGACCTCTGGGAGGACGACCTGCCGCCGCAACGCGATGAGATCCTCCGTCGCGTCGCCGGCCTTGACGGGGTGCTGACGCTGCTGACCGACAAGGTCGATGACGACTTCCTGAGTGCCGCCGGGCCGCGCTTGCGCGTCGTCAGCAACTACGCGGTCGGGTTCGACAACATCGATGTCAACGCGTGTGCCGCGCGTGGTGTCGCCGTCGGCAACACGCCGGGCGTCCTGACCGAGACGACCGCCGACCTCGCCTGGGCGCTGTTGATGGCGGCCGCCCGGCGCCTGCCCGAGGGCGACCGCTATGTTCGCGCCGGCCAGTGGAAGACCTGGGGTCCGATGCTGCTCATGGGGCCGGACGTCCACGGCGCGACGCTTGGCATCGTCGGCTTCGGGCGGATCGGGCAGGCAGTGGCCCGTCGAGCGCATGGATTCGGGATGAAGATCCTGTACCACGATCTCAACGAGCTTCCGAAGGACGTGACCGAGCCGTTCGGCGCGCCCTACCTGCCGCTCGAGGAGCTACTGGCCCAGAGCGATTTCGTCTCGCTCCACGTCAATCTGAGCCCGGTCACGCGGCACCTGATCAACCGCGAGTCGCTCGCGTGGATGAAGCCAACGGCCGTCCTGGTGAATACCTCGCGCGGCCCGGTCATCGACCAGGCCGCCCTGGCCGAGGCGCTGCGCGGTGGTGTCATCTGGGCCGCCGCGCTCGATGTCACAGACCCGGAACCGGTCTCGATGGACGATCCGCTGGTCGGCCTGGACAACTGCTTGATCGTCCCTCATATCGCGTCGGCGTCACGGACCACGCGCGGCAAGATGGCCGCCATGGCCGCCGCGAACCTCCTGGCGGGCGTGCGCGGCGACCCGCTGCCAACACCGGTGGCGCCCCCGAGCTGACCCCGACCGGCCCGCGGCGTGCGGGCTCGGGATCAGGCCCCCGGCGCGCGGTAGCTCGGGTGAAGCTTGACCGCCTCGTCGATGTCGGCGGCGGTGAGCAGGACAACCGTGCTGATCGAGACGGCTCCGGAGCCACCCGTGATGGCCGTCAAGGCTGCGGCTGCGGCATGGCTCGGCAGGTCGGCGATCACATAGAAGTCGTCCTTGCCGAACGCCCAGTACATCTCGTCGAGGCTCCCACCGATGCTGGCCGCCAGGTCGGCTACCGCCTTGCGCCGGCCGGTCCCGCCATCCTTGAGCACACCCTCGATGCCCGCCTGGGTGTAAGAGCCGTGGAACAGGTACTTCGCCATGGCATGTGCCTCCAACGTGGCCGAGGGTTCCGGGACGCTGCCATCGTATCCCGCGGCTCCACCCGGGGAAGGGTCGGGTACGCTGTCCGCGGGCCGGTAGCTCAGCGGTAGAGCACGGGACTTTTAATCCCTTGGTCGTGGGTTCGAATCCCACCCGGCTCGCCTAGGCTCCATCGCCCGTCGCAGTGACGTCCGAAGGATTGCACGGTCCTATGCGCGGCAGGCTTCGGTAACGCAAGAATGCAGCGGGCGTCGTCGACCCTAGAACCGGTTGAAACCTTGCTTCTAATTCCGTTCCACGCTCAATCGAACGGACGCTCATCTGCCGGCGGATACCGTGCGAGACATTGCATGAGCATGAGCATGAGCGAGAGCCGACGGGGATCGTAATGTGCCGGCCGGATTCGGATGAACGCTGACCTCGAGGTGCCGCGGACCTAGATGGGCGCGCAGGTTGACGGGCTGTCACCCGTGACGTAGGTTGACGTCGTGTCAACCAAACGTGACGATACCCGAGCGCGTCTCCTCGATGGCGCCCGCCGGTTGCTTGTCGAACGGGGCTATCACGGCGTCACGATCGACGAGATCGCGAAGGAAGCGGGCGTTTCTCGCCAAGCGGTGTATGCGTACCACTTCGGTTCCAAGTCGGAGTTCCTGATCGCCCTGCTGGTGCACGTGGAGGCCGTCGAGGGGATCGCAGAACTCCTGCGACCGTCTGATGCTGCCCCGTCGGGCATGGACGCACTCCGCGAAGCGGTGACAGCGACCGCTGAGTTCGAGCGTCGAGTCAACGATGTCGCCACCATGCTGTTAGCAGCCCGCAGCACCGACGAAGCTGCCGCTGCGACTTGGGCCGACCGGATGGCCCGCAAACGGGCCGGCATCGGCCGGCTCGTGTCGAGATTGGCCGAAGAGGGCGACCTCCGGCCTGACTGGACGCCCGAAGACGCGGCGGACCTTGCGTACGCACTGCTCTCATCTCAAGTGTTCGATGTACTCGTGTCGGAGCGGGGCTGGTCCGTCGACCAGTACGCAGCACGGATCTGGCGGGCGCTCGCGTCCGCGATCGTGGCGGTACCGGCCGATCCGGTTAGAACGAGAGCAGGAGAAATCTGAGATGTGGAAGACGGAACATTCTGAGGTCACGACAGCGTCGCCGGAGGCTGTCTGGCGGGTCGCGACGGCCGTGGCGGATTGGCCGACGTGGAATCCGGGCTATTCAGCGGCCACGCTCGACGGCCCACCGAGCAAAGGCACCGCCGGGACCGTGACTCTGCCGAACGGCATGCATCGCCCGTTTACCGTCGTCGATGCCCATTCAGGCTCTGCGTTTGTCATCGGTGCCAGCGGCCCCGGCGTGCGTCAGCGCTTCATCCACCGGATGGAGCCGCTCGGCAACGGCAAAACCAAGGTGACAATGGCCGCGACCATGGAGGGTGTGCTGTCGCCCGTGTTCGCGCGACTCTTCGGCAAGGTCATCGCCGGCTACACACCGACCGCGGTTCGCCAGCTCGTCGCGAAGGCCGAGGCGAGCGGGGAGTAACGCGCGGTTCCGTCTTTATCGCGGGCCTCCTACGCTCACGGGCCGTTCGTCGGCCGCCGCCGCCCGGCTGTTTACGCCGGCGTCTCGCGCCCGGAGCGCACGAAGCGGTAGACGAGGGCTGCGCTGGTGGCCCCGATTAGCGGCGCGACGAGGTAGAGCCACAGCCCCGCGATCTCGCCGGACACGAGCGCCGGCCCGAGCGAGCGAGCTGGGTTCATCGATGCGCCGCTGATCGGTACGTCGACCAGCGCGCCCCGGGCGACGCTACCGCCGATCGCCGGCGAGGCCGCCTGGCCCACGGCCCGGGTGTCCGTCGCGACGGCAGTGATGACGAGCATCAAGAAGAACGTCAGTACGACCTCCCAGGTGAAGATGGCGACCGAAAGCGAAGCCGACCGATACCGCGGGATTGAAGTGGGCGCCGGAGATGTGTCGAAAGGAGTAGATCATCACGGCGATCACGAGTCCAAACGACAGCGCGACCGCGGTTGGCGGCAGGCCGTTGGCGATCGCGCCGCAGCCGAGGAAGACGAGGGCGAAGGTGCCGATGAACTCGGCGAGGTGCGCCCTCAACCGCCGATCGAGGCGTGGCGCTGGCGTCCCGCCGCGCGGAGGGCGACCTCGATGAACGGACGCAGCCGCGCCGAGACTTCGGCTTGGGTGCGACGAAACGCCACGAGCTTCTCGTCGTCCGTGCCCTCTACCTCGGATGGATCGTCGAGGCCCCAGTGGAGCGTGTTCGATGAGCCGGGGAAGACCGGGCAGGTGGCCCTGGCTCGATCACACACCGTGACGACGTAGTCGAAGTGCCGGCTGAGGAACTGGTCGATCGTTTTGCTCTCGGCGTGGCTCCATTCGATCCCCATGTCCGCAAGGACACGAATCGCGTACGGGTTCACGCCGGTGGCTTCAGTTCCGGCCGAGAAGACCTCGAAGTCGTCTCCGCCGTATCGCTCGAGGAGGGCCTCCGCGATCTGGCTGCGGGCCGAGTTGTGCGTGCACACGAACAAGACGCGGATCGGATCGGCGGGCACGGGTCGTTCCTTCCTGCTGGCGCGACCGCCGGCCGCGATGGTCATCTCGAGATCGAGGAGTTCGCCTTCCAGCCGGTCGAGATCGCCGCGTTGGCGAGCGATCGCCGCATGCTGGTCGGCGAGCAACGGTGCAAGGTCGAGGTCGACGGCGCCTCTCTCGACGCAGGTGTGCGCGAGGCGACCTGCGTCTTCGGGTCCAAGTCCGAGCCGGCGCAGTGAGACGACCAGCCGGAGCCGGGCGAGATCGACGTCCGCGTACTCGCGGTAGCCGTTGTCTCGGCGCGGTGGCTCCGGGATGACGCCCTGGCTCTCGTACCAGCGAACGGCCGAAGCGGCGATCCCAGCCCGTCGGGCAAGTTCAGCGATCGTCACGCTACAAGGCTAGACGTTCAAGTCGGTTGAAGGTCAAGTGGCGTCAGCAGCAGCCGCCCGAGCCGCAAGCACAACCTGACTCGGCGACCGGGAGTGCCCGTGGCGACAGGTCGATGAACGGCTTCGCGTCGGCCGGCTTGGTGGCCTTGATGATCGCGCTCACCATGCCGTCGGCGACGCTGTGCGTCGTCGTCAGCGTCACGTCGGCAAGGCCGACCGCCAACAGCCCTTCACGGAACTCGGAGAACGACAGGGCGCCGGCGATGCAACCGACGAACGAGCCGCGCTCGGCCCGCTCCTCGGCCGTCAGGTGATCCTCGGCCACGATGTCGGTGAGACCCATGCGGCCGCCGGGTCGCAGGACTCGAGCGATCTCCCGGAACACCGCGGGCTTGTCTGCGGCCAGGTTGATGACGCAATTGCTGATGACGACATCGACCGACTCCGCCGGGAGCGGGATATTCTCGATGTGGCCGCGCACGAACTCGACGTTGGTGGCACCAGCTTCGGCGGCGTTTCGCTGCGCCAGGGCAAGCATCTCGTCCGTCATGTCGAGGCCGATGGCCCGCCCGGTCGGGCCGACACGCTTGGCGGACAGCAGAACGTCGATACCACCGCCCGAGCCGAGGTCGAGAACGCGCTCACCTTCGCGCAGTTCTGCGACCGCGATCGGGTTGCCGCAGCCGAGGGACGCGAGAACCGCTGCCTCCGGGAGCTCGTCCTGCTCCAGCGCCGAGTAGAGGCCGGCCCCGATCGTCTCCGGGTCGCCGCTGCAACAGCCACCGGCGCGGGCCTGCGTGGCTGCCGCCGCGTAGCGTGCCCGGACCTCTTCGTGGATCGTCTCGGTCGTCATCGGGTGGTGCTCCTTGGCCCGGCTGGGTTGATGGCGTATTGATACTTGACGATATCGATCGTTGTCAATACGATGCCCGAAATGAAGCGTCAGACCGACCCCGACGTCCGCCTCCTCCAGGCCGCGGCCGACACGACCCGGTTGGCGATCCTGCGCCAACTCGCCGCCGAGGGCAGCGTCTGTGCCTGCGATTTCACCGACTGCTGCGATGTTGCTCAGCCAACCGTCAGCCACCACCTCAAGGTGCTGCGTGATGCGGGCTGGGTCCGCACCGAGCGCCGGGCGTCGAACATCTTCTACTTCCTCGAGCCCTTGGCCGTGGACCGCTTCCGGATCATCGGTGGGGGATTCGCACCATTGATCGGCATCCCGCCAGCGCGCGGTCTCCCGGTCATCCAGCCGCAGGCTTGAGGAACAACGCGCTGAGTGGTGCGAGCTGCGAGACGCTCCGGTGACGAGGTCCGGAACCCTATGCTGCGCCGATGCAGCTCCGACGGTTCGATGGCGTCGACGCCTTTCTCGCGGCGGCCGGTGATTTCCTGGCCGCGCGCGAGGCCGAACACAACCTGATCCTCGGGATCTGCTCGAATCTGCGCGAGCGTCCCGAGTCCTACACCGCTGCGCCGTACCTCGCGACGGTCCGTGCCGGCGACCGTATCGTGGCGGCCGCCCTCCAGACGCCGCCCTTCCAGCTCATCCTGTCCGAGGTCGACGACCCGGCCGCCATCCTGCTTTTGGCCCAGGATCTCCTTGTGCGCGACCTCCCCGGGGCGCTCGGACCGGTCCAGCACATCCGGGCCCTTGTCGACGCCCGTGCTGCCTTGGGCGGCCCAAAGGCCCACCTGCGCTTCTCGGAGCGGATGTTCCAGCTGACCGAGGTGCGGCCGCCGCGACCGATCGCCGGGAACGCCAGGCTGGCGGTCCCCGACGACCGCGAGCTCGTCGGAGCGTGGATCGCAGCGTTCCTGCACGAGGCCCTCGGCCAGGACGATCCGGCCGAAGCACGGGACGTCGTCGCAGGCTGGCTGAGCGGCCGCGGCCGAACGATCCACCTCTGGGAGGACGGTGGCGTCCCGGTGTCGCTCGTCGGCGCCGGCAGCCCCACGCCCAATGGGATCAGGATCGGGCCGGTCTACACGCCGCCCGAGGAACGCAACCGCGGGTACGCGAGCGCCCTCGTCGCGGCGGTCAGCCAGGCCGAGCTCGATGCCGGCCGGCGCTTCTGCTTCCTCTTCACGGACCTTGCCAACCCCACCGCGAACCACATCTACCAGTCGATCGGCTACGAGCCCGTCCGGGACGTCGACGCGTACCGCTTCGACCGTCCCTAGTCGCGTCCTGCCGGGCGAAGCAATCGCAGCGGTCCGAGGCAGAGCAGATACGAGACGGCAACGCCGATCGCCATCAGCGCCCCGAAGAGCGCGGCCACGTCGGCTGAGATCCACGCCCCCTCTCGGAACGTGTGCCAGGCGATGGCGCCGACCCCGGCGACGAGCGCGCCCAGCAGGCCGACGGCGACGCGGTGTCGGCGGGGGCTGAGCGGCGATCGCTCGACCCAGGCCGCGAAGCGATCGGCGCCCCGATGCCCGCCGGCCGACCCGAAGATCGATACCACCGCGTCGAGCATGTCCGGCTCGGCGTCAGCAGAAACCGGCCGCCACAGCGCAGCGCGGGCACGACCGATGCTGATCAGGGCGACCACGGTCGATGCGCCGGCGAGTACAAGCATGCCCAGTGCCACCCGGACGCCGATCGTGGTGAGATCGCTCTGCCCGGTCAGCAGGGTCACCGCGTCCGACACGAGCACGACCGCGACGATGATCGTGGCGATGGCCCACCCCAGGGCGATCCGTCGGGCGATGAGCGGGTCGTACGGTCGCCTCAGCTGCCCGATCGCCCGCACGGCCGTGACGCCCGCGACGACCACGATCGCGATGACCCCGAACGAGACGACCGCGTCGGGCGGATCCACGCCGAGCGGCAGCGCATCCCGGATGGAGGCGACCTGCGTCGTCAGCCAGGTCGCGATCGCGAAGAGTCCCGTCGCAACCGCGCCCAGCCACGTCACGCGGCGGAGATCGGGCGGGTAATCGTTGACTCGGATCATGGCCCTGATCCTACGCCCCCGGACGCGGACACGACCGACGCCCGATCGCAACCTCGAGCACGCTCGACGCCTCGCCTGGCACCGAATCGAATCCTTGTTGGCCCTGCGGCAGGGACGACCCGGACGAACCCGCTCCCTACCTTGGGCTCACGTCTGGATGTGCCTCCAGACACGGATGCCGATGGAGGTTCGTCCGCATGAATGCTGGGGATACCGCGTGGATGCTGATGTCCACGGCGCTGGTCATGATCATGCTCCCGGGTCTCGCCCTGTTCTACGGCGGCCTGGTGCGCAGCAAGAACGTCCTGTCGACGGTCATGCACAGCTGGTTCGGACTGGCGCTCGTCAGCATCGTGTGGGTCGTCGTCGGCTTCTCGCTCGCGTTCGGGCCTGACGTCAATGGGCTGGGGTTGATCGGCGGTCTCGATTTCGCGTTCTTCAATGGCGTCGGGCTCGAGCCGAGCACGGTCTACGCGACGACCATCCCGTTCGTCCTGTTCGCGGCCTTCCAGCTGATGTTCGCGGCGATCACCCCGGCACTCATCACGGGCGCCTTCGCTGAACGCAAGCGGTTCAGCGCCTTTGTCCTGTTCACGGTCCTCTGGTCGGTCCTCGTCTACTCGCCTATCGCGCACTGGGTCTGGTCGAGTGGCGGATGGCTCTTCAAGCTCGGTGCCCTCGACTTCGCCGGCGGGACCGTGGTCCACATCAGCTCTGGCGTCTCGGCGCTGGTCGTCGCGCTGCTCATCGGCCGCCGCGTCACGAACGGCCAGCCCTTCACGCCGCATGACGTGCCGATGACGGTCCTCGGGGCCGGCCTCCTCTGGTTCGGCTGGTTCGGCTTCAATGCGGGGTCCGCGCTGACCGCGGGCGGTCTCGCGGCCAGCGCCTTCATCGTCACCAACACCGCGGCCGCCGCGGCGACGATCACCTGGGTCCTCGCCAGCTACCTTCATCACGGCAAGGTCAGCGTCGTGGGTGCGGCCTGCGGCGCGGTCGCCGGGCTCGTTGCGATCACCCCGGCATCCGGGTTCGTGACCGTCGGTGGCTCGCTGATCATCGGGCTCGTCGCGGGCGGCCTGTGCTACAGCGCGACACTGCTTCGCGAGCGTGTCAAGGTCGACGACGCGCTCGACGTCTTTGCGGTCCACGGGGTCGGCGGGATGTTCGGTGCCGTCGCGACCGGTATCTTCGCCTCGGCCGGCATCCAGAGCGCGTTCAAGGGTCTGCTCGAGGGCAACCCGGGGCAGCTCGTCACCCAGCTCATCGCGGTCGCGGCCGTGGTCGGCTACGCCACCGTCTCGACGCTCGTGATCGTCAAGGTCGTCGATGTCGTCCTGGGCATCCGGGTCAAGCCCGCCGACGAGGCAGCCGGCCTCGACCTCTCCGTCCACGGCGAGGTCGCCTATCAGGTGTGAGGGGTGGGGCGCCCGACGCCCGTCCTCCCGACTCCTTCCGGTTTCCCACCCCAGGAGCAGAGCCCGTGAGCGAGCGACCCAGCGCCCGTCCCAGCCGCAGCGCCGCCCCGTTGTATGAGGCGCGCTTCGAACACGACGCATGCGGCGTAGGGTTCGTTGCGGACGCCGGTGGTCGGTCGCGCGGTCGGGTCCTCCCGCTCGCGCTGGTCGGACTGGCGGCGCTGGCGCACCGAGGCGCGTTCGGTGCCGATGGGGAATCAAGCGATGGCGCCGGCGTCGCGCTCCCGCTCGACCGGTCGCTGCTGGCGCTGCTCGCGGGCGATGCGGCTGCGGCGGCCGCCCGGCCCGGCGTGGCGTTCCTCTTCCTGCCGCGTGGCCGGGTGGTCGAACGTCGCGCGCGCGCCCTCGTCGAGGCGAGCTTCCTCGAGGCGGGTCTGACGATCTCGGCCTGGCGCCCGGTCCCGTTCGAGGTGGGCGCGCTCGGCGCCTCGGCTGCGGCATCGCGGCCGGCCTTTGCCCAGGCGATTGTCGATCGCCCGCCCCGTGGCGCCGACGATCCGCGGCCGGTCTCCGACGACGCCTTCGAGGCGCGGCTCGTGATCGCCCGCAGGCGGCTCGAGACCGCCGCGATCGTGGCCGGCGGCGCGCTGGCCGAGATTTCCATCTCGTCGGCCTCGGCGCGCACGATCGTCTACAAGGGGCTCGTCACGGGCGGGCGGCTCCCCGAGCTCTTCCCGGACCTCCTCGCGCCGGTCTCGCTCGGATACACGGTCTTTCACCAGCGCTACGCGACGAACACGCACCCGGTCTGGCGGCTCGCCCAGCCGTTCCGCTCGATCGCCCATAACGGCGAGATCAACACGGTCCGTGCCAATCGCGAACAGGTCCGCGGCCGTGCCGGCGACGTCGCCCGCACCGAGGTCGCACGGGCGCTTCTCGACGCCGGGCCGCTGCTCTCGGCCGATGGCTCCGATTCGCTGTCGCTCGACGAGGCGCTCGAGCTCCTGACCACGACCGGCTGGGACCTGCCGATCGCGCTCCTGACCGCGATCCCCGAGGCGCTCGCGCTTCGGCGCTCGTCGCACGCCCACGTCGCGACGCTCCGACGGCGGACAGCGGGGTTCCTCGCCGCGTGGGACGGCCCGGCGGCGCTGGTCTTCGGCGACGGTCGGCGGGTCGGTGCGCTCGTCGATCGCAACGGGCTGCGGCCCGCGGCGTTCGCAATCACCAGGGACCGGCTGGTTGCCGTCGCATCCGAGGCGGGCGCCGTCCCGTTCACCGCTGCCGAGACGATCCGGCGTGGCCGCCTCGGACCGGGCGAGCTGCTGCTCGTCGAACCCGGGCGCCGGGCGATCCTCGAGGACGCCGAGGCGAAGACCTGGGTCCTGCGCGGCCTGCCGATCCACGATGCCCCACGACCGCTCCATGAGGATCGCGCAGAGGCCGGGTCAGCGTCCGGGGCGGGGCCGGTCGGCACGAGCCCGGCGGCCCGGACCGACCACGTCATGCGCTATCTCGCCGGCCTCGACGCCGAACGGGCCCGGCTCGACATCAAGACGATGGCCCTTGAGGCGCACGAGCCGCTGTGGAGCATGGGCGACGACACGCCGACGCCCGGGCGCGGCCGGCTCGACCGGCCGGTTGCCGACCACCTGCGCCAGGCCTTCGCCCAGGTCACGAACCCCGCCATCGATCCCGAGCGTGAGCGCATCGTCATGGACTTGCGCGTCGAGCTCGGCCGTCGCCCGGCGCTCCTCGGTGGTCCGCCCCGTGCGCCGCGCACGGTACGTCTCGGTCGCCCGGTCATCGTCGACCTCGACGGTCTGCTGACCGCGGTGCGCGACGGCCGGGGCACGGTCCGGACGCTCGATGCGACCTGGGATCCCACCGACGGCGCCGATGGCCTGGAGCGTGCCCTCGACCGGCTCGTCGGCGAGGCCGTCGCGGCCGCCCGGCGCGACACCCACCTGCTCCTCGTGAGCGACGAGGCGTCGTCGATCGATCGCCTCCCGATCCCCTCGATCCTGGCGACCGGCGCGGTCCACACTGCCCTGACCGCGGCGGGCCTGCGCGGGCGAGCGGACATCGCGGTCACGGCCGTGGACGTCCTCGACGTCCACACGATGGCGATGCTCCTCGCGGTCGGCGCGACCGTCGTCCACCCGCGGCTCGCCATCGAGCTCGCAGCCGAGCTGGCGGGGACCCGCGGCGCTGAGGACCTGACACCGATCGAGACGGTCGGCAACCTCGTCTCCGCCTTCGAGGCCGGGTTGCGCAAGACCCTCGCCCGGATGGGGATCAGCGGCGTCGCCTCGTACATCGGCGGGTCGCTGATCGACGTCGTCGACCTTGACGCCGCCGTGGTCGCGCGCTGCTTCCCGAGCGCGGCCGCATGGCCCGGCCGGACGACCATTGACGACCTCGGCGAGCGACAGATCCGTCGCCGCGACGACGCCCTGGCGATTCCGGAGCCGGCCGCCGGTCGCGAGCCGCGTCTCCCCGATCCGGGGTTCGCCCGCTTCCGCGCGGACGGCGAGGCGCACCTCTTCTCGCCCAGGATCGCCGGGGAGATCACGCTCCTCGCGGTCGCCGGTCGCGATGGGACTGCGCCAGCCGACATCGACGCCGCGCTCGCGCGATATCGCGCTGCCCTCGCCCGGCCCACCTCGGATCGAGCGGTCCCCCGCGACGAGCTCCGCGTCCGCGCGGCCCGCGTCGCGACCCGGCTCGCCGAGGTCGAGGACGCCCGCTCGATCGTGCGCCGCTTCGTCGTCTCGGCGATGAGCGTCGGCGCGCTGAGCCCCGAGGCGCACCAGGCGCTCACGATCGGGATCCAGCGCGCGGGCGGCGCGGCCAATACCGGTGAGGGCGGCGAGGACCCGGCCTGGTACGTCCCCGGACCCGACGGCAAGCGGCACGACGCCCAGATCAAGCAGGTGGCCTCGGCACGCTTCGGGGTGACCGCCGCGTACCTGGCGCGCGCCGACCAGCTCGAGATCAAGATCGCGCAGGGCTCCAAGCCCGGCGAGGGCGGCCAGCTCCCGGGGCGCAAGGCGACCGCGTACATCGCCGCGCTCCGCCGTGGCCAGGCGGGGCAGAGCTACATCAGCCCGCCGCCGCACCACGACATCTACTCGATCGAGGACCTCGCCCAGCTCATCGCGGACCTGCGGGCGATCAACCCCGCGGCCCGCATCGGCGTGAAGCTGGTCGCCAGCCGTGGCGTCGGGACGATCGCCGCCGGGGTCGCCAAGGCCGGCGCCTCGTATATCCACCTGTCCGGCCATGCCGGCGGCACCGGCGCCTCGCCGCTCTCCTCGATCAAGCACGTCGGGGCGCCGTGGGAGCTCGGACTGGCCGAGGTTCACCAGGTCCTCCTTCGCAACGACCTCCGCGACCGCGTCGCGCTCCGGGCCGACGGCGGGCTTCAGACGGGGCGGGATCTGCTGGTCGCCGCGCTGCTCGGTGCCGAGGAGTTCGCCTTCGGGACCGCGGCGCTCGTCGCGATCGGGTGCGACATGG
>JBDTNS010000022.1:0-15835 GCA_039933675.1 Chloroflexota bacterium | reverse complement strand
AGATCCTCAACGTCGCGTCGACGGCCGGGATCACCTCGCGGCCGGGCTGGCTCGCTTACGCGTCGTCGAAGGCGGCGGTCGTCTCGATGTCGGCGACGCTGGCCGACGAGCTGGCCGGCAGCGGGATCAAGGTCTATTCGATCTCGCCGGGCCGCACCGCCACCGACCTCCGACGCAAGCTGGCGCCTGAGGAAGACCTCACCCGGATCATGCAGCCGACCCACGTTGCCGACGTCATCGCGCAGCTGATGAGCGACACCGAGACGACCCTCGACGGGCAGAACATCATCGTCCGGATGCGGGCCTAGCCCGGGAATGAGCCAGCTCGAATACCTGCTCGCGAGCGCGCTGCTCCGGCTCGCCCGCCTGTGCTTCCGGATCCTGCCGGTCCGGAAGGACCGAGTCGTGCTGGCCACGGCCCGCGTCCCAACGCTCGACGGCAACCTGCTTCACGTCCACCGGGCGATCCGGCGGCGGCGCCCGGAGCGGCGGGTCGTGCTGCTCCTCGAGCCGTACAGCTACGGGCTGGCCGGCAAGCTGACCTATCTCGCCCGGCTCGTGCGCGGCATGTACCACCTCCAGACCGCGGGGCTGTTCATCGTCGACAACGCGTACCTGCCGATCCACGTCGCCCCGCACCGCCGCGAGACGACCGTCGTCCAGGTGTGGCACGCGGCGGGCGCGCTCAAGCGGTTCGGGCTCGACACAACGACACCATTGGCCGAGCCGGAACGGACCTTCCTCCACCGCTACTACGACGCGGTCGTGGTCGGCGGTGAATGGACGCGCGGCCCGTACGCCGCGGCGCTTCGGACGCCGGTCGAGCGCGTCCTCGCGCTGGGCTCGCCACGCACCGATTTCTTTTTCGACGAGACAGCCCTGACCGGGGCGCGGGCGCGGGTCGTCAAGGCGCATCCCGCGCTGGCGGGCCGCCGGGTCGTCCTCTACGCGCCAACCTTCCGGGGTCGGGGCGAGGCGAAGCGCGCGGCGCGAGGTCTCGATGCCACGCGGTTGCGGGCGGCGCTCCCGGCCGATCACGTCCTCGTCCTCAAGACCCACCCGAACCTCGACCCGGCCGCCACGCCGACCGAGGGCTTCGACGTCGTGGTGGATCACGCGGAGGAGATCAACGACCTCCTGGCGCTGACCGACATCCTCGTCACCGACTTCTCGTCGTCGATTGTCGAGTTCGCGCTGCTCCGGCGGCCGATCATCCTGCTCGTCGGCGACCTCGCGACGTACGAGGTCGACCCCGGCCTCTACCTCGACTACCGGACCGAGATGATCGGCACGCAGGTGACCGACACCGACGGCGTCATCGAGACGATCCTCAACGATCGGTTCGATCTCGGCGGCTACGATGCGTTCATCGAACGCCAGCTGGGAAGCCGGCGCGGCGGCGCGAGCGACCGCTTCGTCGATCGGTTCCTGAGAGGGCCCCGTGGGCCCGAGGAGGGAGGTGTTACCCTTCCGCCCGATGTCCGTCACGAGTGAGGTCCCGGCAGCCTTTCGCAACGCCGCCGGCAACCGGGGCCCGATCGCGCTCGTGCGCGAGGGGATCGCCGACATCCGCTCGCGGCGCCGGCTCGTCCGCTATCTCGTCCAGGCCGATGTCCACAAGCGCGGCGCGGACACCCTCCTCGGCAACGTTTGGTGGGTCCTCGATCCCCTCCTCCAGATGGTCGTCTACCTCGTCTTCGTGGCGATCATCGTTCCCAAGTCGATCCCCGACTACCCGCTCTTCATCTTC
This sequence comes from Chloroflexota bacterium, assembly GCA_039933675.1. Classification (GTDB taxonomy): domain Bacteria; phylum Chloroflexota; class Limnocylindria; order Limnocylindrales; family CSP1-4; genus SPCO01. The sequence goes on along the minus strand of JBDTNS010000022.1, from coordinate 14,085 downwards.
GCCGCGATCCTGCCCTGGAAATGGTTCTCGGCCTCGATCACCGACGCCACGACGTCGATCGTTCGCCAGGACCAGCTGATCAAGCAGATCCAGTTCCCCAAGCTCGTTCTGCCGGTCGCCGCCACGACCGCGGGGATCGTCAGCTTCGCATTCGGGACCGCTGCGCTCGGCATCCTGATGCTCTTCTACGCGGACCGGATCACCCCGAATCTGCTGTTCATCCCGATCATCGCGGTCGTCCAGTTCGTGTTCACGCTCGCCTGCTCCTTCCTGGTCGCCGCGGGGAACGTCTTCTTCCGGGACCTCGGCAACGTCGTCGGGCACGTCCTCCGGCTGTGGTGGTTCCTGTCGCCCGGGCTGTACAGCCTCGCGAACCTCGACCAGATCAGCGTCTTCCGCGACCACCGGGTCCTGGCCACGATCGCCAACGCCAACCCGTTCGCGATCCTGTTCGAGGCCTACCGCACCTCGATCTACGGGACCATCACCGGGACGGTGAGCTCCCCGCCGACCGTGCCCAATCTCGTCTCGCTCGCCGTCCTGCTCGTGGCTAGCCTGGTCCTCCTGGCGGTGACGACGATCATCTTCAAGCGGCTCGAGCCGAACTTCGCCAAGGTCATCTGATGCCGTCGCTCCGGCAGCCGCCGTCGTACCGGATGTCCGCCGACCACGCCATCGGCGCCTCCGATCTCGGCGTCTGCTACGACCTCCGGTTCACGAAGAAGACGACGATCCGGAGCTCGATCGGCCAGATGGTCGGGCGCGGACACGCCGAACAGTTCTGGGCGTTGCGCCACGTCAACCTGCAGGTCCAGCGCGGGGAGTCGCTGGCGGTCATCGGGCCGAACGGCGCGGGCAAGAGCACACTCCTCCAGGTGCTCGCCGGGATCATCCGGCCTTCGGAGGGCGCGGTCGACGTCTTCGGCCACGTCTCGGGGCTGCTGACGCTCGGGGCGGGCTTCGACAAGGAGCTGACCGGTCGCGACAACATCCTGCTCGGCGGCGCGTTCCTCGGTCTCGACGACGCCGTCACCCGCGAGCTCCTGCCGTCGATCATCGAATACGCGGAACTCGGCGACTTCATCGAGGCCCCGCTGAAGACGTATTCGTCCGGGATGCGGGCGCGGCTCGGCTTCGCGATCGCGACGTCGGTCGACCCAGACATCCTCCTGCTCGACGAGGTCCTCGCGACCGGCGACGCGAACTTCCGCGCGAAGTCCAAGGCCCGGGTCATCGAGATCGTCGCGGCGGCCAAGGCGGTCGTCCTCGTCACGCACGACATGAACTGGGTGACCGAGTACTGCAACCGGGCCATCCTGATCGAGCACGGCATGATGGTGGCCGAGGGCGAACCCGCCGAGGTCGTGGAGCTCCATCAACTCCACACTGAGGAGGCTCGCGCCCGGAGCGTCGAGGCGGCCAAGGCCGCCGGGCTGGACCCCACGATCATCCGCCGCTAGGAGCGCCGGCGAGGACGGCGCTCGGTTTCACGGGCGGAAGGCCGGTCAGCGGCGGCGGCGAACGAACGCGGTGACGAGACCGAGCACGCTGGCGATCGCGAGGGCGCCTCGCCAGTCGACGAGCGTCCTGACGTCGCCGTCGACGCGCCGGGCGATGACGACGCCGGCCACGCTCTGCCGTCCGAACGTCACGCGGTTCGCGATGACGTTCCAGACGGCACCCTGCTCCACGTGCGCGTCGCGTGCGAAGAGGGCCCGGATGAACGACTGGCTGACCCGTGCCTCGCCGGCGAGCGCGACCGCGACGCCGCTCATCTCCGCCGAGACACGATCTGCGCGAGCGATCCCGATTCCGCCCATCGTCACCGCGACATCCTTTGCCTCGACCCGGCTGATGCCACCCTGGCGGACATCGACGGTGGTCGCCTCGACGCGTCCGATCCCGCCCTGATGGACACCGATCGTTGTCGCGCGGGCCACGTCGATCCCGCCATTCTTGATGTTGAGGACGTCGGTCTGGACCTCGCCGGTCATGGCGACGGGCATCTCGCCGGTCGGCGCCGGGATCAGGACCGGAGCCGCTGACGCGGGCTTCGTGGCGGCCGGAGGGGCGGCACTCGTCACGGATCGCGTGGCCGCGGGCTTGCGCGGCGCCGGGACGGCCGGAACGTTCCGGGCGCGAGTCACCTTGGGTTTCGGTTTCGCGCTCGGGCGCTGCTCGGCGTCGGTCGTCGGCTCGTCGGGGGTGGATCGGTCAGCCATCCACCTAGCCTACGCCGCCCGCGCCCGGAACGCGAGGACCCGGAATCGGGGCGCGAGCCTTCCGCGCGTTCTCGTATATCCTGCGCGATGCCACGGCCTCGACGCCCGTCCCGTCGAACCTGTCACCGCCGTGGGCCGGATCCGGAGGCTCAAGCTCGGTGCTGCGCAAGAGGACCGCCGGTGCGCTCGGTTTCGTGGCCGTATCGGTCGCGGTCGTCGCCCTCGTCGCGGTCAATGCCGTCGGCGGTCAGGCAGCCACCCCGAGCGCCCCGCCGGTCGCCACGGCCAGCCCGACGCCGACCCTGTCGCCCTCGCCTACCGCGCTCCCGACGCCGACGCCCACACTGACCCCCACGCCCACACCGATCCCGACGCCGACCACGGCCCCGGATCCGTTGACCGGCCGTCTCGTCCTCCCCGATGTCGCCCGCCGTCACCCGATCGCGGTGATGATCGACGACCTCGCCGCGGCGCGACCGCAGTCGGGCCTGTCAGCCGCCTCGATCGTCTGGCAGGCGCCTGCCGAGGGCGGCATCCCGCGCTACATGGCGATCTTCCAGGAGACCCTGCCGGCGGAGATCGGGCCGGTCCGCAGCGCGCGCTACTACTACATCGCGTGGGCGGCGGAATGGCATGCGGTCTACGCCCACTCGGGTGGGTCGCCGCAGGCGCTCGAAACGCTGCGGACGAAGGGCAGCGGCCAGCTCGTCTACAACGCCGACGAGTTCCGCTACAGCGGCACGTTCCACCGGATCAGGACCCGCCTGCCGCCGCACAACCTGTACACGACCGGCGCGAAGCTGCGCACCCTCGGGGCAAAGCTGGGTGCCACGGACCAGGCCTACACGGCGGCGTGGACATTCGCTCCGGATGCGCCGCTCGAGGCGCGGCCGTATGGCGGCACGATCACCGTGGGTTATCCCTACAACACGATCAAGTACACCTACGATCGCACGACCAACACGTATCTCCGGTCGGTGACCGGCGAGAAGGCCGAGACCGACGCGGGCACGTCGGCTCGGATCGCCCCACAGAACGTCATCGTCATGCGCATGTCGTTCAGTCCGCTCAACGACGGTCATCCGGGACCGCCGCGGCTCGAGGCAACCGTGACCGGGAGTGGGACGGCCTGGATCTCGACCAATGGCCGGACGATCAGGGGAACCTGGCGGAAGGCGTCGCTCCTGAAGCCGACGCGCTTCTACGACGAGGCCGGAAACGAAGTCACGCTGACGGTGGGTCAGACGTTCGTCCAGGTGCTGACCCAGAACAGCCTTGACTACCCGGTCACGTTCGAGACCGGCACCGACCAGCCGCCGCTGACGCCAACGCCCGTGCCGTCCGCCTCCTCGCACTGAGGCGGCGCGCCGCCAGGCCCCACCAAGGCTCGTTTCCGGCGGCCGTCAGCTCGCCCGGCGGACCCCGACCTCGGCATAGATGGCGCGGGTCTCGCGGGCGACATCGGACCATGTGCGGCGGTCGCCGTCTGCCCGTTGGCGCGCCGTCCCCGCGATCCGGTCGTGGACGGTGTCATCTGCCCAGACGGTGGCCAGGGCAACCGCAAGGCGATCCGCGTCACGCGGCTCGACCAGCACACCGGCCGCGCCGATCAACTCGGGGAGTGATCCGACCGATGAGGCGACCACCGGCGTACCGCACGCCAGGGCCTCGATGACGGGAAGGCCGGCCGCCTCGGACCGCATCGGCAGGATGGCGGCTCGCGCGCCGCGCACGAGCCCGGCAAGGTCGTCGACGCTCAAGGCGGGGGCGTAGGCGAGCGCCTCGCCGATCCCCTGCCGGCCCGCAGCCCGCGCGATCGAGGCGCGATCCTCCGGGCTCGCCCCGACGAGGAGGATCCGCGGCGGCCATGCAACGGCGGAGTCGAAACTGGCCGGGCGACCGGCCGTCGCGAGCACAGCGAGCGATCGCAGCAATGTCTCCAGGTCGAGCCGGGCGTCGAAGCGGCCGGTGAAGACGAGGTACCGCTCGCCGAGCCCAAGCCGGTCGCGGAGCTCCCGGGTCGTCCGTTCCGATTCGGCCGACTCGGCCGGCGCGACCGGGCCAAACCCGGCCCGTGGCGCCAGGCGAACGACACGCAACCGATCCCGCCTGATCCGCAGCAACCGACGCGCCGCCCGCGCCGTCGCCTCGCTGCCGACGATGACGGCCGCGGCCTCGCGCAGGAGCTGGGCTCGCATTCGCTGGCCGAAGCGGGTCGCGAGCGAGCGCTGGTACTCGTCCGGCAGCTCCCACGGTGCCAGGTCGAGGAGGGTCGTGACGACCGGCAGGCCCGAGGCGATCGGGAGCGGCCCACCAACCGAGTGATAGACCGCACCGGCCGCGCCATCGCGCTCGGCCCGCCACGCCGAACCGACGGTCGCGCCGCGGAGCATGAACGGGTCGATCGTCATCGCCCCGGAACGAAGGAGCCGCGTCGGCGGCAGCTGGCGTCGGCCAACAACCTCGAGATGGGGGTATCGCTCCGTTGGGTCGTCGAGATCGGAGCCGATCAGGAAGGCGAACGATTCGCCGTCGAGCGGGTGGGCATCGAAGGCGCCCAGGAGCCCATCGAGATAGGCGGCGGCGGTCGGCGCCCGCTCGGGGGTCTGGAGCGGCCGCGCATCGAGCACGATCCGCATCCCCGGGACGGCGAGCTCCGGCGGCGCGCCCAACCGGGCCACGTCGTTCCCCGTCATGAAGCCCGATGGAGCATCCGGCCGAGGTCGCGCCGCAGCTCCTCGGCACGGAGCTGGACGACGACGACGAGCGCCTCGACGACGATCCGCCTGCTCATCTTGGACTGGCCGACCCGTCGGTCGCGAAACGTGATCGGGACCTCGCGGATATGCGCGCCGGCCCGGCTGGCTCGGAACGTCATCTCGATCTGGAAGACGTATCCACCGGCGTGGACGCCGTCGAACGGGACCGCCGCAAGCGTCGTTGCCCGCCACGCCTTGAAACCACCGGTCAGGTCGTTCGGCGACAGCCCGAGGACGATCCGTGCGAAACGACTCCCCCCGCGCGAGACGATCCGGCGCCCGAGGCCCCAGTCGACGACCGATCCGCCCTTGGTATAGCGCGATCCGATCACGAGGTCCGCCGCATCGTTCGCGATCGGGGCGACCAGCCCGGGGAGTGCCTCCGGGTCGTGGCTGAAGTCGGCGTCCATCTGGACGACCGTCGTCGCGCCGCCGGAGAGCGCCACGCCGAACCCGTCGAGATACGCTCGACCGAGACCCTGCTTGAGCGATCGGTGCCGGACGCGGATGCGCGGATCGGCGGTTGCGAGGGCATCGGCGAGGCGGCCAGTCCCATCGGGCGACTCGTCGTCGACGACAAGCAGGGTGGCCGCCGGCAGCGAGGCCAGGATCGCAGCCGAGATCGGAGCGATGTTCTCGGCCTCGTCATAGGTGGGCAGAACGACCCAGATGCCGGTGCCGAGCGGCGACCGAGCGAGCGACTCGTCGGACGGCGGCTCGGGCACGGGCGCGGGCGCGCTCGTGACGGTCGCGGCGTGATCGGTCATCGGGCCAAGTCTACGGGCGCCGGCAGGTCACGGCGCCTTGAGGACGACGGTCTTCGACAGCGTGGTCGATCCCAGCCAGGTCGTGGCCGTGACGATCGCCCGGTACGTGCCCGGCTTGAGCAGGACACCGGCCGAGGTCCGGCCGTTCCAAGTCCAGCCATAGGTCCCGGCGGCGAGCGCCCGGCCCTGCCAGATCCCGCGGATGGCCTTGTTGTCGGCGCCGTAGATCGCGATCGTGATCGTCGCGGCGCGCGTGGTGGTGAACGAGACCCGCGACGTCTGCTTCGCTGCAGGGACGAACGAGGTTCGCGACCAGGTGACCGAGCGGAGGGTCCGGTCGACCGTGACCGCGAGGTCCTTGATCGCCGCGTTGGCCGCCCGATCGACGCCCCAGACCCGCAGCGCGTAGTGACCGTCGGGAACCATCCGGCCCGCGCTGTCGCGGCCGTTCCAGACCCAGGCGCCGGCGCCCACGCCCGTGAACGTCCACTTGCGGATCCCGGCCCCGCTGGCGTTGAGCAGACGGGCGGAGCCGCTGATCGTCGAATCGCTTCGCATTGCCAGCGTGGTCTGGTCGCCGCGACCATCGCCGTTGGGCGAGATCGTCGTCGGCGTTGCGCTCAGGCTGATCACCGCCGCGTGTCGGTCGACGGTCACGAACTTCTGGACCGAGGCACGGTTGTCGGAGGCGTCCGCCGCCCACAGCGTGATCCCGTAGAGGCCGTCGGGAACGACCGCACCGGCATCGTTCCTGCCGTCCCAGCGGAAGACGACCGTCTTCGAGGCGAGCGTCCCGCTCCGGACGGACGGCCCCGCGGTCGTTCCGGTCAGTGGCTGGACGAGCCAGCCAAAGGTGAGGTGACCGGTGACGCTGGCGGCGACCGTCGTGGCATCCAGCCTGCCGTCGCCATTGGGCGAGATGATCGAGGCGCTCAGGCTCGAGCTGGCGATCACCGGCGGGATCTTGTCGGTGATGAACTTGGCCTTGAGCGCCTGGTAGAGCTCAGGGCGCGTCCCGTCGTAGCCGAGTGCCCAGATCCCCGCCCCGCGCAGGTTGTAGCGATTGATCAGGTCGTACTTGAAACCGAGTGCCTGCGGGTCGTCGTAATAGATCTCGCGCCAGGAGTTGACGCAGCCGTAGGCGGCCGTGCAGTTCTCGCGGTGGTACGAGGTCCACGCCACGGCCTCGACCGGGTCCCATTTCCGCCCGTGGTCGATGGCGTACTGGACAGCGGTGCCGTACACGACCGTCGTCGATGCGCCGTTCTTCGTCCCCGAGATATTCGTCGCGTGGACGAGCGAGCTGTCGGTCGACCACGCGCGACCGTAGTACGGCACGCCGAGGATGAGCCGGGCGGCGGGGATGCGGCTGAGGTACGAGGCGACCGTGTCGCTGATGTCGTACCCGGGGCCGCCGAGCGGCGCCACGGATCCAACCGGGTTCGACGCGCCGTTCTTGTAGTCGTAGCCCATGATCACGACGGCATCGGCGCCGGTCGGCCCGGTGGCGAGCTCGATCGGGTAGTTGCCGATCCAGCCGGTCGCGTCGAACGTCAGCTGGTAACCCGGGGCGACCTTGTTCAACTCGGCGCGAACCGCGCGAACGAGCAGCGTGAATTCGTCGGCATAGGTCGCCACGATCGGCTCGAAGTCGAGATTGACGCCGTCGGCGCCCCGGTCGCGAACGGCCGCAGCAATCTGGCGCGCGAGGTTGGCACGGGCGGCCGAACTGCCGAGAAGCGCCTTCTGCTGGGCGACCCCGGTCGACGACCAGGCGAAGCTCTGGACGGTCAGGACGACCCGCGTGCCGTTCGCATGGGCGGTGTTGATGACGCTTGTCAGCGTGGCGCTGGTCCAACCGCTCCAGCCGACAGTCGTCGAGCCGTCCGTGTTGTTGCGTTGGAGATCGCCATTGCCGGCCGCGCCGACGCCGAAGTAGGCGATCGTCGAGAGCGTCTCCCAGTCGAGCCGCGTCGAGGGATCCGTCAGCTCCCAGTACGGCAGGAAACCGTAGACCTCGCGCTTGAGCCCGCCCGGATCGACCGCTGCTGCCAAATCGGCGGGGATCGCCGCCGACGGATCGACATATGGCTCGTCAATCGCGCCGACCGCCGCAGGGGGCGCGGCGGATGCGGCCGGCCCGGAGCCCGGCGCTGTCGGCGCGGCGGCGACGCGGATGGCCTTGCCGGTCTTGCGACCGGCCGGAAGGGCCCGGGGCGCCACGCCCCCTACCGCCCAATGGTCGGCGTTGCGTGGCTTGAACGGGACGGTGACGCGATCACCCGGGGCGAAGACGGTCGTATCGCCTGCGTGTGCGAGGGCCTCCTCGTACTGGATCGTCGGCTGCAGCGTGCCGGCAGCGGCCGTCGAGGCCGCCGACGCCGCCTGGACCCGGCCGATGGCGCGAGCCGGTGCGGCCGGTGCGAGCGTCGCGAGCACGAGCAGGCCGGCCACGAGCGCCACGAGCGCCACGAAGCGACCATGCCTGGATCGCGTGGATCGGCTGGTACGGGTCTGGCGGGCATGGTCGCTGGGGGCAGGCATCGGCACGACGGTCCTCGTTAAGGTCGGAGGGCTGCCCATCGTCCGGCCGCACCGCGCTGCGGTCTACCCGCCCGATGGTCCCGGTTCGGGATGGTACGGGTGGGTCTGGTGTGGTCCGGTGTAGTCGCAGCCCGGTGCCGCCAACCGGTGACGGGCCACGGGCCAGGGGTCAGTGGAGCGCGAAGGCTCGCGTCGTCGCCTGCGTTCCGCCCTTGCTGTCGACCCCCCACACCTTGAGCGAGACGATACCGGCCCGGCCGGCGCTCTTCATCCGGATGGTGACCCGGTAGGTGTTGGTCCCGATCCTCGTCATCCGGACGCTCCAGGCGGCGACACCGGGCTGGTAGACCCACAGCGTCGGCGTCCGTGACAGCCCCTCCGCGGAGATCGTCGTCACGGTGATCGACTGGCCACGGCCGGGGGTCGTGTCGCTGGGCGTGATCGTGAACGCGTCCATCTGGAACGCCGCCGTCTGGCTGACGGTCAGCGTCCCGTCGGTCGCCGTCACGGACGACACGTACGTGCCACGCGGCAGCCGCGATCCATCGGCGCCACGGCCGTCGAAGAACCAGTACGCGGTCCCGGCCGCACGGGTCGAGTTGGTAAGCACCGTCCGGACGATCGCGCCCGATGCGTTCCGGATCGTCCAGTTGACAGTCATCGGCCGGACCAGGGTGAACGAGAGCTTCGCTGTCTGAGCCAGGCTGTCGTTGTCGTTCGGGAAGAAGATCGGTGTCGCGCTGGCGACGGACCGCAGAGCGCCGATCACGGTGACCGTGCGGCTGGCGGCGGCGCTCGTGTTGCCCGCGGCGTCCTGGGCGGCGATCTGCATCGTGTATACGCCGTCCGCGACAAAGGCGCCGGCGTCGTTGCGGCCGTTCCACGCCAGCGCCGTGGCGGCCGTCGTGCTCGGGGTCGACCAGCGACGGACGACGCTGTCGCGTGCGTCGCGGACCGTGCCGACGAGAGCGCCGCCTTCGCTGCTGGCACCGGTCAGCGCGATGGTGTCGCGGACTCCGTCGCCGTTCGGCGAAAACCAGAGGACGGTCTCGGGGCTCGGCGTGACATTGTTGAGCGACGGCGCGGCGGTATCGACCGACAGCGTGCGAGTCGCTTGGGTCGCGGCATTGCCCCACGCGTCGACACCGGTCAGGCCAACCGTGTACGTGCCGTCGGCGATGGCGTGACCCCCGACGACGCCGTTCCACTGGGCCAGAACGCTCGAGCCGGTCCCTGTCGACTCGAAGAGGACGTTGGCATTGGCATTCGTGACACGCAGGGTCCACGCGACTGACTCGGTGAAGCGGCCGACCATCGTCACCTGATCGCCGGAACCGTCGCCATTGGGCGAGAACGGCCCGCCGGCGTCGAGACCACGAACGACTGGCTTGGTGCTGTCGCGCGCCGCGAGATCGCCGACGGCCACGAAGCCCGAGATCGACGGAGCGTCGATCCCCTGGACCTTGACCAGCGCCGAGCTGCCGGTGTCGGCGGTCGAGACCGCCTGTTCGACGAGGCGGAGGCGGGTGCCGGCGGGGAGCGTTCCGACCGGGCTGCCGGATGTGTCGGTGTTGCCGAAGAGGCTTGCGCCATCGGTCGAGACGACGGCGTTGCCCGGAACGACGAGGGTCGACGGGTTGGCGCCGGTGTCGCCGTAGCCGCCCGACACGACCTCGTCGGTGGTCACGCCGACACTGCCGACCGTCAGGGAGCGCCAGAAGCCCGAGGTGGGCGTCGTCGGATCCTGGAAGACTTTCGCGCCGGGTGTCCGCACCGAACTGAAGGACACGATGTTGCCGTTGACGTTCGGCATCGTGCGCCACATGTCCTCGATCGACTGGTGCGTCGTGAACAGCGCGCGCAGATAGCTTTCGGCACCGGCATGGCCATCGGCGATCACGGCCGAAGCACCGGCCTTGAGGAAGGCGGACGCATAATTGTCAGCTCGCTGGTGCGCGACGGTGAGCGTCGGCTCGGCATTACCCGGCTCGGAGTTGCCCGCGGCGTAGCACAGGTGGTGCAGGAGGACGATCGCGCCGGGCGCGAGGTCGAGCGTCGCGATCGACGGTTCGCCGTAGTAGACATTGTTGTAGTCGCCGGCGCCGGCGGTGGCGTTGAGCCCGAAGCCGTCCTTGGTCTTGTAGAGCGGATCGTAGGCGTACGGGCTCGGCCAGCCGTTGCCGTGGCCCATGTAGATGACGACCGAGGCCCCCACGACGGCGGCCTTGACCTTCGCCCACGTTGCGTTGGGGCTGTAGACCTTGATCACGTTCGAGGTGTACTTCATTGCCTCGGCGTAGGCCACGTCGGCATCCGCGCGATAGCCGGCGGTCGCGCCATGCGTGGCGCCGACGATGATCACCACCTTCGGGTCACCCGATGCGGCCGCGACGGACGGCACGACGATGCCGAGGGCGGCGATGAGGGCGACGGCGAGGGCAATGACGGACTTGCGCAATGGTGACTCCAGGGATCCACGAGGCTGGCGGTGAGCCTCATCAGACTCGCTGGAGCACCGGCTGTCCTCAATCGCGGGATGGTCCCGACAGGCCTAGCCCCTTCGGCTCGGGCCAGGTGGAGAGCCGGGTAGTGCCGTGCTGAACGGTGCGGTCGGGGTCAGCGGGTGCGGTCGCGCAGACGCACCAGCAGTTCCGCCAGGGGCGGATTCTCGCCGTCACGACCGGACAGGATCGGGCGTCCGTCGGGGGTTGCGGGGAGGACCGGCCAGGCGACCGCGACGGCTGGGTCGTCCCACGCGAATCCGAGCTCGTCGCTGCCGTCGTACTCGTTCGTGACGAAGTAGACGAGCTCGAGCGGCTCGAGGGCGAGAAACCCGTGGGCGACACCGGCCGGGATCACGACCCACTCGTCGGCGACCAGTTCGCGGGACTCGATGACTGGCTCGGACCCGGACCCGTCGAGCAGGGGCCGGATGTCGACGAGCGCCACGAACGCTCGTCCCGCGTTCACGATCCAGCGGTCATCCTGGCGGCGGTGCAGGTGGAGGCCGCGGAGGACGCCGGCGGTCGAGCTCGACAGGTTCGCCTGGACGAAGGTCCGATCCGGGACGTCGCCGGCCCGCCATAGCTCGCGGAACGAGCCCCGTGTATCGGCATGGCGCTCGATCGCGCCGTAGCTGACCCCCGCCAGTCTCGATGACGGGCGTGACGCGCTCTTGCGCGACTCGCTCATGCGCGAGCCCGCGCCGTGCGCAGGAGCACCGGGGCGTAATCGGCCATCGCGTCGGGCCATGGCCGCAGCGGCTCGCCGGATGGGAGCGGTGTCGGCGCAAGGACGCCCCAGCGCGGCGGCCTCGACGGCCGCGGCCAGGTCGACATCGGGACGTTGACGACGTCGACCTCGAGGCCGGCCCGCGCGACGACGTATCTGGCCCAGTCCGCGCGCGAGGCGAAGAGCCCGTTGACGAGGTGGTGGATCCCGGCGACGGCATCGTCGGCGAGCAGTTCGACGATCGCGTCCGCGACATCGGCCGCATAGGTCGGGGTCCCCCACTCGTCGCCGACGACGCGAAGGGGCTCGCCGGCCGACCGCGCACGCTCCGCCGCGTCCAGGATCCGGCTGGGGAAGTCGCGCCCGGCCGCCCCGAACAACCACGCGGTGCGCGCGATCCCGAGCGCGGCTCCGGGCCGGTTGGCGAAAGCCTGGGTGGCGAGCCGCTCCCCGGCCGCCTTGGACGCACCGTACGGGTTGACGGGCGACAACGAGTCGGTGGGGAGATACGGCTCGCCGTCGGTCCGGCTCCCGTCGAAGACCTCGTTCGTGGAGACGACGACGAGGTCGACCCCGCGCGACGCGCAGGCCTCGGCGAGGATCCCGGTCGCCGTCGCGTTCCGCCGCATCGCCAGGTCGGGATCCAGCGCGCAGCCATCGACGTCGGTCCAGGCCGCAGCGTGGACGACGACCTCGGGTCGATCGCGGTCGAGCCGCGACCCGATCCCGTCGGGCGCATCGAGGTCGAACGCCTCACGCCCCCAGGCGATCGGCCCGCCCGGGCCGGTGAATGGCGCGTCGGAGAGGGCCGTGATGAGGGCGCTCCCAAGGCGCCCGGCCGCGCCGGTGACCGCGACTCGCATCAGTCGGTCGGGGCGTTGGCCGCGGCTGCCTGGCCGGTGGCGAGACGCCGGTCGTACTGGCGCGCATACCAGCCGTCCCAGTCGCCCGAGCGGGCAGCGCGCCACCACGCCTCGTTGTCCCGGTACCAGTCGATGGTGGCGGCCAGCCCGTCCTCGAACGAGACCGCCGGCGTCCAGCCGAGGCCCGCGAGCTTCGCCCCGTCCATCGCGTACCGACGGTCGTGCCCGGGCCGGTCGTCGACCTGCCGGACGAGCGACCACGGCTTGCCAAGCTGCTCAAGGAGCCGTGCGACGACGTCGCGGTTCGTCCGTTCGGTGGGGCCTGCGATGTTGTACGTCTCGCCGCTCACCCCGTGGCGCAGCACGTAGTCGATCGCGCCGGCGTGGTCGGAGACGTAGAGCCATTCGCGTCGCTGCAGCCCGTCGCCGTAGAGCGGCAGCTCGAGGTTGTCGAGCGCGTTCGTGACGAAGAGCGGGATGAGCTTCTCGGGGTGGTGGTACGGCCCGTACGTATTCGAGCCGCGGGTCACGACCGCATCGATGCCGTGCGTGATGACGTAGCTCCGGACGAGCAGCTCGCCGGCCGCCTTGGCCGCCGCGTACGGGGAACGCGGTGCGAGCGGCGCGTCCTCCGCGGCGTGACCCTCATCGACCGAGCCGTAGACCTCGTCGGTCGAGACCTGCAGGAAACGCGGCGGCGCGGCGGCGCGGCGGCACGCATCGAGGAGGACGTGGACGCCGATGACCCCGGTCGCCAGGAAGGCTTCCGGATCGAGGATCGAACGGTCGACGTGCGACTCGGCGGCAAAGTTGACGACCCCGTCGACCGACCCGACGATCGGCCCGACGACCGCCTCGTCGGCGATGTCGCCGCGCACGAACGTGAAGCGTGCGGCCATCTCCGGATCCTCGCGGACCGGGGCGAGGTTCGCCTCGTTGCCGGCATAGGTCAGCTTGTCGAGGACTGTGATGTGCGTCCCGTCGCGACGCCCGAGCACGTCACGGACGTAGCACGACCCGATGAACCCGGCGCCACCGGTGACGAGGAGCCGACCGAACGAGCGGTCGCCGGCCATCGCTCAGCCCACCGGGCGCGAGACGGGCGGCGGCAATCGCCCGGCCGCATCGTCAGCAGCGGCCAATTCCGCAGCGCGCAGGAGCGAGGGAACCGTCCCGGCATCGGTCCAGTGGCCTTCATAGACCGGGCTGAACAGGCCACCGCCCCTTCCCCCTATGTAGTGGTTGAGGACGTCGGTGATCTCGAGCTCGCCTCGCCCGGATGGCAGGAGCAGGTCGATCACGTCGAAGGCGTCGGGGCGCAGGAAGTAGACGCCGATCGGGATGAGGTCGCTCTTGGGGTGCTCGGGCTTCTCCTCGAAACCGATGACGCGCCCGTCGGCGTCGAGCTCGGCGACGCCGAACCGCTCCGGGTCGGGGACCTGGTAGAGGAGTGTCCCGGCCCCGTAGTCCCCCCCCTCGAAGTTCGCGGCGACGTCGTCGAGGGCAGGCCCACGCAGGATGTTGTCGCCGAGGACGCAGCAGAACGCGTCGTCACCGACGAAATCGCGGGCGAGGCCGATGGCGTGCGCGATCCCCAGCGCGCCCGGCTGGTAGCGGTAGGTGAGGTCGATCCCGAACGCGGCGCCGTCCGCCAGCAGCTCGACGACGTCGCCGACGCCCTGGCCGCCGCCAATCACCA
>JBDTNS010000021.1:0-15903 GCA_039933675.1 Chloroflexota bacterium | reverse complement strand
GTTTGTCGTTGCGCTGCGTTGACGCGAGACGGGGAGCCGCCGGCCCAGGCAGGTCTGGTCCGGCGGGTCAGACGGCGGCTGGAACCGGTGTGCGACTCGTCTCGGCGATGGCTCCCCGGGTCGCCGCGATCACCGTTTCGATATCGGCGGAGGTCACCCCGTAGTGGGTCACGGCGCGTACCTGTCCGTGGGGATATTCCACCATCTCGACGTTGCGCGCTCGCAGCGCCGCGAGGAACGCCGCGCGATCTCGCGCGACCCTGAACACCACGAAGTTCGTCCGGGCACGGGCCGGGTCGAGCGGTCCGGTCCCCGGCTGGGCGGTCCCACCGGCGGCGACGATCCCGTCGAGCTCGGCGAGACCCTCGGCCAGCCGGCGCGCGTTGGCATGATCCTCGGCGAGTCGCTCGATCATGCCGTCCGGTCCGTCGGACAGCGCGACCAGCCCGGCCGCGGCCAGGATCCCCGCCTGGCGCATCCCGCCGCCGACCATCTTGCGAGCGCGCCGTGCGCGCCAGATGACGTCGCGCGGGCCGACGACGACGGACCCGACGGGACACGCGAGCCCCTTCGAGAGGCAGAACGTCACGGTATCGGCGGGCCCGGCGAGGTCCTGCGGACGGGCTCCGAGCGCGACCACCGCGTTGAAGAACCGGGCGCCGTCGATATGAAGCGGGACGACGTGGCGGCGGGCGATCACCCCGACCCGCTCCGTGTAGTCGACCGTCAGCGGCTGACCCATCGAGTGGGCGTGGGTGTTCTCAATGGTGATCAGGCCGGTGATCGGCTCGTGCGGGTCCGATGGGTCGCGGAAGGCGGCGTCGATCTCGTCCAGGTCCATCGTGCCGTCCGGCCGGTCCTCGAGCGAGCGGATGCTCGTCCCGACAATCACGGCGTGGCCCGCGGCCTCGTCGATGACGAGGTGGTGCTCGCGCCCGGCGATCGTCTCCTGGCCACGCCCCAGGTGCGCCATCTGGGCGACGAGATTGCCCATCGTCCCCGAAGCGACGAAGAGGCCGGCTTCCTTGCCGAGCAATGCGGCGGCGCGATCCTCGAGCGCGTTGATCGTCGGATCGTCGCCGAAGACGTCGTCGCCGAGCTCGGCTTCGGCCATTGCCCGGCGCATGGCGGGGGTCGGATGGGTGACCGTATCGCTGCGCAGATCGATGCGTGGCATGGGCCGCGAGTATAGGCGTCGCTTGGTGACGACAACCCAGACGGCCTCTGCTATGCTCCGCCCTCGCCACAACTGGACCCGTGGTGTAGCGGCCCAACATGCCAGCCTGTCACGCTGGAGATCGCCGGTTCGAATCCGGTCGGGTCCGCCATCCTCGCATTTCCCTACGCCCCGTCCGCCCGCCCGGACGGGGCGTTCCTCTGCGCTTGGCGGCCGCTGGAGGGCGTCTCGAGGCGGTCGGCGCGCCGGGTCGCGGATCCGTCTGTCAGACTCCGGCCGGTGAATCGCACGTCGCTCCGTCTCGCGCTGGCGGTCCTGGTGATCGGTCTCATCATGGGCGTGGCGACGGCGCAACTCGGGCTCGTCGGAGGCAAGGCCGGCGCGAGTCCCCCGGCCTCCGTCGCGGCGGCGGTCGGGTCGCCGTCAGGGTTCGCGGCGGCCACGGCCGGCCCGAGGTCGTCTGCATCCGCGAGTCCGACCCCCGGCGTCACGCCCTCAGCGCCCGCCGCGTTTGGCCAAATTCCAATCGTGCCGGTGACGAACTTCCGCGCCACCGCGACGTCGATGACTCGCGCCGAGCTCGAGGACGTCCTGGCCGGCCGAAGCACGCGATACGCGGCCCTCGAGCTGGTCTCGGGGGAGGCCGATGCCATCCTCACCGCGCTCGGGATCGGACGGCCGGCGGATCCGGCCCGGCTCATCCTCGCTGACGACGGGGCCGGGCTCGCGGCCGACCTCACGACGAACGGCAAGCGAGTGGCGTTCCTGCGTGCCGACGCCGTTGCCCCGGACGTCCGGGCCTTGACCTGGGAAGGAACGGCACTGTTCGGCGTCGACCGGGTCAAAGCCATCGCCGACTGGCCGCTGACCGCCCCCCTGCCGGCACCCGCCGCGGCCGACGCCTACGACCCGGCGACGACCTGGACGCTGTTCGCCGGCGGCGACATCCTGCTCGATCGCGGCGTCTACCTGACGCTCAATGCCAGGGGCGCGGATTACGCGTTCGATGGCGGGACGGCGGACATCACCGGTCGCTGCAAGAACTGTTCGTCGATGGGCTGGGACCTGCCGTACACGAAGCGGACCGGCAACGCGGGCGTCGTCCGGCACCTCATCGAGGGCGCCGACATCGCCGCGGCCAACTTCGAGAACCCGGCCCCCGACAACGCGCGGTTCCACCCCTCGAAGACGGTCTTCACCGCCTTTCCCAGGTTCATCGACGGTCTGTCCAATGCCGGGATCGACTACGTCTCGCTCGCCAACAACCACATCCGCGACGCGGGCGCCAGCGGTGTCCTGCAGACGATCAAGAACATCAAGAAGCGCGGGATCGCCTACTCGGGCGCCGGCAAGGACCTGAAGGCGGCCCGCACGCCGGCCATCCTCGAGGCCGCCGGGACGAAGGTCGCGATCCTGGGCTACGACGCGATCGCGAGCGGCTATCACGCGACCGCGACCCGGGTTGGCAGCGCCGGGCTCTCGGCCAAGGCGGTCAAGGCGGATGTGGCGGCCGCCCGGAAGGCCGGCGCCGACCTCGTGATCGTCTACCCGCACTGGGGCACCGAATACGACCCCACACCCTTCGCCAACCAGAAGAAGCTGGCCGAGATGATCATCGACAACGGCGCCGACATGGTCATCGGCAACCATGCCCACTGGGCCGGCGCGATGGAGGTCTACAAGGGCAAGCCGATCTGGTATGCCCTCGGAAACTTCGTCTTCGACCAGACGTGGTCCGAGCCGACCATGGAGGGGATCACGCTCGAGCTGACCTTCCGCCGCACGAAGCTCGTCCAGGTCCACATGCGGCCGCACATCATCCTCGACAAGGCGCAGCCCAATTTCCTCGACCTGACCGGGTTGGGCGGCAAGTTCGTGATGGGCCAGGTGTTCGCAGCCTCGAAGGGCCTGCTGCCCTGGTAGGGCGGGCGTCGAGCCCGTATCCGTGGCCCTGTCGGTGGCTATACGAACGCCACGGGAACGCTATGGCCCATCTCGAGCGTTCGTGCGCCGTCGGGAACTGGTGAAGTTGATCGGCTAACGCTCAGGGCGGTGCAAGTTGGAGCTCCTGCCGACCGTTTGAGCCCGTCTCAGGCCGGGCACCGGCCATTGCGTTCCGGGCGTGTTCGTTGTGCCTCGACGAGGCGATGGAGGCGTGGCCTGGACCCGGCGACTTCGACCGCGCCTCAGGCCCCGGCGATCCCCGCGAAGAGGTCGGTTTCGGGGAGCGGCGCGTCCACGTGCGACTCGCGCCGGATGTAGGCCTCGTTGGCCCAGTCATCGCGCCAGCCCTCGAAGCCCATCGCCATGATCGGGTTCTTGTCGCTCATCTGGGTCACGTGCTGGTTGATCGCCTTCCACTTCGCCTCGAGCGGCGAGCCCGTGACGTCGATCCAGGTCGTCACCTGCTCGTCAGGGACGAGCATCTTTGCGGCGAACGCTTCCATCTCGGCGATCTGTTCGGGCGTCGCATCGTCGGGCGAGGCCCAGAACGGCTTCTCGCCGCGCTCCTGCATCCGTGCATTCATCCGTTCGCGTACCGATGCCGGGCTGGCCTGCTCGTAGAGCTTCGACGGCGCCCACGGCTCGATGCCCGGCTCCTCGAACTGCTCCGGGTACCAGGCCGGATCGCCCGCTCGTTCGAAGGCCCGGACCGCGACGTCGTGGGTCCGGATGTGGTCGGGATGGCCGTAACCGCCGAACGAGTTGTACGTCGTCATCACGTCGGGCTGGTAGCGCCGGACGAGCCAGGTCAGCCGCCGAGCGGCCTCGTCGAGGTCGGCCTGCCAGAACGACCGCGGATCGCGGTTGCCGTCCGTGCCCACCATTCCGGAGTCGCGGTAGCCGAGGTTCTCCCATTCGGTCACCCCGAGGACCGCCATCGCCCGCTCGAGCTCGCCGGCCCGGATCTCGCCGAGACGGCGGTGGTTGTCCGGGGTGTCCATCTCGGGGACGACGATCTCGCCGAGCTCACCACGCGTGCACGTGACGAGGACGACGCGATGCCCGGCTTCGACGGCCTTTGCCATTGCGCCGCCTGTCCCGATCGTCTCGTCATCGGGATGGGCATGGACGGTCATGAGCGTTGGGCGATGGATCTGCGTCTCGGTCGTCATGCTCGCGATGCTATCGCACCCGGTACTTTCCGGGCCATGACGGGTCCGGCCGGAGGCCGCGAGCATGGTCGGGCCCAAGCGCGTGGCGGTCGACGAGGATTGGTCCGGGCCGCATACCATCGGGCGACGATGGTCGCCCACCCACCCGCCGAGGCGCCTGCAGACGGCCCGCTGGCCGGCCTCCGCGTGATCGACTGCTCGACGGTGCTCGCCGGCCCGTATTGCACGATGCTCCTGGGTGACCTCGGCGCCGACGTCATCAAGGTGGAACCGCCCGAGGGCGACGCGACGCGCGGCTGGGGGCCGCCCTGGGTCGACGCGGCCGGTCGCACCGGCGCCTATTACCTCGCGGTCAACCGCAACAAGCAGTCGCTTCGGCTCGACCTCAAGACCCCCGATGGCGTCGAGGTCCTGCGCCGGCTGCTCGGGGACGCCGACGTGCTCGTCGAGAACTTCAGGGTGGGCGGCTTCGCCAATCTCGGGTTCGATGACGCGACCTTGGCTGCCCTCAACCCGGCGCTCGTTCACCTCGCGATCTCGGGCTATGGCCCGACGGGGCCCGCCGCCGACCGGCCCGGCTACGACTTCGTGATCCAGGCGGCGAGCGGCCTGATGTCGATCACCGGCTCGCCGGACGTGGATGGTGTCACCGGCGCGCCGACGAAGGTCGGCGTCGCGATCGCCGACGTGGTGACCGGGATGCTCGGGGCCGTCAGCATCCTGGCCGGGCTCGTCGGTCGCGAGCGGGCCGACCGGGCCGCCACAGGCCCGACGACGGGACGCGGCCAGCGGATTGACTTGTCGCTGCTCGCCGCGACGATGGCGAGTCTCGTCAACCAGGCGCAGAACGCGTTCACGACCGGGATCGCGCCGGCCCGCCTCGGCAACGCGCACCCGAACATCGTCCCCTACCAGTCGTTCGCCACGGCCGACGGCGCAATCGCGCTCGCCGTCGGGTCCGAGCGCCAGTGGCGTCGCTTCTGCGAGGCGCTGGGGTTCCCGGACCTCGCCGCGGATCCGCGCTTCGCGAGCAATGGAGATCGCGTCGAGCGGCGCGACGAGCTCGTCCCGATCCTCTCGGCACGGTTCCTCGAGCGCGGCACGACCGACTGGCGCCATGCGCTCGACACCGCCGAGATCCCCAACGGGCCGATCAACGACGTGCTCGAGGCGTTCGCGTCACCCGAGGCGGTCGCGCTCGGCATGACGGTCGAGCAGGAACACCCTGCCTGGGGCGTCGTTCGCCAGGTCGGGATCCCCTTCCGGTTCTCGGCGACGCCGGCCTCGATCCGCACACCACCGCCGATGCTCGGCCAGGACAGCGACGAGATCCTCGGCGGGATCGGTTATGGGGCCGAGGAAATCGCGGCGCTTCGCGCACGGGACGTGATCTGAGGGACGTCCTGCCGCCACGCCGGGCATGCACGGCTGCACGGACCCCGGTCTGGCCGGCGCCGGGCCGCTGCTAGACTCGGCGAAACCCGGGCGACACCCTGCCCGACACTCCTGGAGGCATCCGCATGACCGACGACCGCGAGCGCTGGGCGCTGATCCTCGGCGGCTCGTCCGGGATGGGCGAGGCGACGGCCCGCGCACTCGCCGCGGCCGGCTACAACATCTGCGGCATCCACCTCGACTTTCGGGCGGCCCTGACCCACGTCGAGGAGGTCAAGGCCGGGATCGAAGCGAACGGTGTTCAGGCGCTCTACATCAACATGAATGCCGCCGACGACGAGAAGCGTGCCGCGGCGCTCGTCGCGCTCCGCGAACGCTTCGATGCATCCGAGGCCGCGGGCCGCCACCCGTATGTCCGCATCGTGATGCATTCGCTCGCCTTCGGCTCGCTGGTGCCCTTCATCAGCGACGATCCCAAGGGCGCGGTCGACCGCAAGAAGATGGAGATGACGCAGGACGTCATGGCCAACAGCCTGGTCTACTGGGTCCAGGATCTCTACCGCGGCGGCTTCCTCGAGGGGGGCTCCAAGATCTACGCGATGACGTCGGAGGGCTCGTCGCGCGTCGTCCCGACCTATGGCGTCGTGTCATCGGCCAAGGCCGCGCTCGAATCGCACATCCGCCAGCTGGCGATGGAGCTCGCCCAGACGCGGGTGGGGATCACGGCCAACACGATCCGCGCGGGGGTCACGATGACCCCGGCCCTGATGAAGATCCCCGAGCACGACATGATCATCGAGTCCGCCCTGAAGCGGAACCCGACAGGCCGGATGACGACACCCCAGGACGTCGCCAAGGCGATCGTCGTGCTGTCGGGCGAGGGCACCGATTTCATCAACGGCGAGGTCATCGGCGTCGACGGCGGCGAGTTCATCACGGGTTCCTAGGCGCCGCCACGATGAGCGGCCGGGTGATCGTCGTCGGATCGGTCAACGTCGATCTCGTGGTGGCGACCGACCGCCTGCCCGCGCCGGGCGAGACGGTCGTCGGCGGCCGCTTCTCCCGACATCACGGCGGCAAGGGCGGCAATCAGGCCGTCGCTGCCGCCCGTCTCGGCGCCCCGACCATCTTCGTCGGCGCGGTAGGCGAAGACGACTTTGCGACCGAGGCGCGTGCCGCGCTCGAGCGCGAGGGGGTCGACATCGCCGGCGTGGTGGACCTCGAGGACGAGGTGACCGGTGTCGCGCTCATCGTCGTTGACGCCCGCGGCGAGAACAGCATCGCGGTGGCGGGCGGCGCGAACGCGGTGCTCAGCTCGGTCCAGGTCCGAACCGGGCTGGCCAGGGCGGCGCTGACGCGAGAGGACGTCGTCCTCGTCGGGCACGAGATCCGGAGCGGGGCCACCCACGAGGCACTCAGGCTCGGACGGCTGGCCGGTGCCATCACGATCCTCAATCCGGCGCCGGCGCACGGCCTCCAGCCGTGGACGCTCGAGCTCGCCGACATCCTGACCCCGAACGAGGGAGAGCTCGCGATCCTCGCCGGGGCGGCTGGCAGTGTCGCCGCGCAGGCGAAGCGGCTCCTCGGTCGGGAGCCCGGGCGGCGGGCCGTCCTGGTCACCCTCGGCGCGAACGGCGCGCTCCTGGTCGACGCCGACGGGGCGCATCCGATCCGGTCCCCGCAGGTCGAAGTCGTCGATACAACCGGCGCCGGCGACGCGCTGAACGGGGCGCTCGCGGCGGGACTGGCGTCGGGACTCGATCGACAGGAAGCAGCGCGCCGGGCGGTCGCCGCCGCCGCGCTGGCGGTCACCCGTGCCGGCGCCCGCGAGGGATTGCCGACGGCGGGCGAGCTCGAGGCCGCGCTGGGGCGAGCGACGCATCCGCGTTTCTAATCCGCCTCAGACGCCACCCAGGTCGTCATCGCCCGGGCGGCACCCGTCATCTCGAGCGTGCCGTCGTCGGCGACCCACCACGCCGCCAGCCCACGTGATCGGGCCTCGCCCGCGATCGCCTGGCGACCGCCGATGAACAACACCTTGGACCACACCTCGGCCCAGGCCGGATCTGGTCCGGCGACCGTCACGGATCGCAGGCCGCCGTTGGCGGGATCGCCTGTTCGCGGGTCGAGCAGGTGATGGACTTCCCGTCCGTCGATCGACCACTGATGGACTCGAATGGACGAGGTGGCGACGGCGCTCTCCACGACTGCGATGACGGCAAGGTGGTCGATGGCCGCGGCCGGATCCTCGATGCCGACGAGCCAGGGTCCGCCCGCCGGGTCGGATCCGCGAGCGACCAGGTCGCCTCCGGCTTCGAGGAGGAAGTCCGTCGTGGCATCGCGGGCGAGCGCGGCTGCCGACCAGCGCAAGGCGAGACCCTTGCCGATGCCACCGAGGTCGACCGGACGGCTGAGCGAGACACCATGTCGCCCGAACCGGCTCAGGACGCGCTGCCCAGACGACGCTTCGAGGGCCGTGGGCAGGTGGTCACTGGTCGGCGCCATCGGTGCGCCTCGGTACCCCAGCCGATCAAGATCGGCGAGAACCCGGGGGTCGAAGCGACCACCAGTGATTCGATGGGCGCGATCCGATGCGGCCAGTGCGCACCGGAGACGGTCGGAGGGTCGGCTGACGATGCCCGTGCCGGCCATGCGGTTGAACATCGTCAGTTCGCTCGTCTCGCGGAAGCGCGACATGGCGGCCTCGGAAGCCTCGAACGAGGTGACGACGGTGTCCCAGGCCCGATCCCCGTCGCTGGCCCGCGGGGGGACAGTACCGATCGTCAGTCGCAGCGGCGAGCCCATCGCCCGGTCCTCGAACGCCGACACGCTCACGGTCCTCGCTGCAAGGTCCGACCTGTGGCTCAGTGGCCGGAGGCACCGGTCGTGGCACTCACCCTCGGCTTCGAGATCGTCCTTGTGACGGTCCGCGAGACCGTCGGCAGGGTGACACGGTCGGGCAGCGAGCGAGCGGCGCCACTGATCGCTTCAACCCGGCCTGTGTACCGCTCCAGCGATGCCTCCGTCGACGAGAGTGATGCTGCGAGCTCGTCGTAGCGGGTGACGGATGCTGCGTACGACTGCGCTGCGCGTTCGACCTCGGCTTCGAGTTGATCGTGACCCTCGCCGAGACGAGCGGCCGCCTCCTCGGCCGGCGACTGGCGATCGATCAGGCGCTGGTCAGCCTGCGATTGGAGTGCCGTGACTCCCGCGAAACTGATCGCATACGCGCTCGTCGCTGCGCCGAACATGACCGCGAGATGGATCGGTCGACGACGTTCAGTCATCGTGCTCATTCTCGCGACCGACGCCGCCTGAACGCGTCGAACTGACGCTGCTCCCAGCACTCGTCGAGACGACAGTTATCGGACGGGTCGCGGCGGCCTTGCGGATCGAGGCTTCGAGCGTCCTGAGTTTCTTCGTCGCAGCAGCGAGATCACTCGAAAGTTCGTCGGCATGCTGACCGTCCGCAACGATCCGTGCCTGGGCTGCAGCCAGAGCCGTCGCCATGTCGTCGGTCTGGGATGTGATCGTCGCGAGTTGGTCGGTGAGGTTCGCCGACCGCGTCTGTTCGTCGAGGAGTCTCACCTCGATCGACTTCGCGGATGCGGGCGTGGCCGCGAGGGGCGCCGAACTGGCGGTCCAGGCGGCGGCGGCCTGGATGGCGGCAAATCCGAGGATCAAGGCTGCGAGGGCGCCGGCGAGGGTGATCGACCGGCGGACTCGAAGGGAGCGGACGTTCATGGGGTCTGTACCTCCGATAGCGACGTTTCGAATGTGGGCCGTCCCTTTCGGGACGCCCAATAGCGGTAGCAGCCGGCCCCGACCACGGCAAGACCGGTGGCGACATAGATGGCCTCCAGGGGACCCGAATCCGTCCCGGAAAGGATCCCGTGCAACCAGGCCAGGACGAACACGATCAGCGCCAGGCGATGGATGGACAGCCAGACGCCAGCGGGTAACAGCTTCGTAAATCGAGCCGTGATCGCGGTGACCAGGAATGCGTACAAGGCGAGCGTTCCAAGTGCGACCGCAGGCGTGCGGTATTCCGACAACCCCGGGATGAACGAGCCTGCGACACCGACGCCTGCAAATGGATCCAGGATCAGGCTCACGATGTGGACGCCCAGGAAGGCGACGACGAATACCCACACGTGCTCGTGCCAGGGAAAGATCCGCTTCGACAGCTTCCAGGTCGACTTGTTCGTCGGGTGTGAAAGCACCAGGCCGAGGCAGATCTGGAAGGTCAGGAGCAGGAACGCGACGATTCCCGTGGCTCGAGCGGCGAGCCAGATCCGGAGCTGCGCCTGACGCTCGGACGTCGCAGGAGCGACCTGGTCGGTGGCGTAGATCACGATGATCGCGATGAGCGCCGCGAGGATGATCGTCGCGCGGCCGGAGAGCCGGAACGAGGCGCCGATTCGTCGCAGCGTGGGTGGATTGGTCGGCCTGACGGTCATGCCCCCTCCATGAAAGTCGCAATGGGACGCTTACCCTTGATGAGACAGGAAACCGGGCAAAGGTTTCAACCAGACCCGTGACGTCCGGTCTGGGGAGTACGGGGAACGACCGAGCTTCAGACCACCGCGACGGGCGGCCTGGGGGCCCGCGCCCGTCGGCGTCGGCTCAGCCAACCGGACTTCGGCGAGAACAGGAGGGCCAGTCCGAACAGGAGCGTCTCGACGAGGACGATCGAGGCCCCCGAGGCGACGTTGAGGTAGAAGCTGAGGTAGAGCCCGGTCACCGCGGCCACCACCGCCACCCCCACCGCGAGCTTGACCAGGTCCCAGAACTTGTCGACGAGCAGCTGCCCGGTCGCGGCTGGAGTGACGAGCATCGCCACGACCATGATGATCCCGACCGCCTGGATGCTGACCACGATCGTCACGCCGACGAGCCCCAGGAGCAGGTAGTCGAGCAGGACCACGGGGAGCCCTGAGGCCGCGGCGCCGGTCGGATCGAACGACGCGTAGAGCAACTCCTTGCGCAGGACGGTCACGATGACGAGGACCACGCCGCCGAGAATCGCGATCTGGACGATGTCGGCGAACGTGATCCCCAGCACGTTGCCGAGCAGATACCCGAACAGGTCGGCGACGTAGTTCTGGATCGTGCTGAACAGGAGAATCCCGAACGCGAACGTCCCGGCGAACAGGACCCCGACGGCGGTATCGAACCGCAGCGCCCCACGCCGCGCGACCGCGCCGATCGCGAGCGCCGTGCCGATCGCCGCGACCGCGCCACCGATGTATAGCGGGATCCCGAGCAGATAGGCGATCACGAGACCCGGGAATGCAGCGTGGCTGACGGCGTCACCGATGAACGCGAGCCCGCGCAGGACGACGAAGGCGCCCATGACCGCACAGACGATGCCGACGAGGATCGCCGCAGCGAGGCCCCGCTGCATGAAGACGTACGACATCGGGTCGAGCAGGAGGTTGAGCACCGTCAACGCCCGCCGTCGTGGAAGTGGCGCTCGCCGCTCGGGGCTTCGTCGTGGTGGTGGGCGTCGTCGATGATCGTCCGGTCGCCGGCCTCGAGGACGATGACGTGCCCCCCGTACGTCGCGGTCAGCAGATCCGGGTCCATCACGAGATCCGCCGGCCCGAAGGCTACGATCCGGCCGTTCACGAAAGCCGCCTGCCGGAAATGGTGGGCGGCGCTCGCCAGGTCGTGCGTCGTCGCGACGACCGTCCGGCCGGCGTCGGCCTCGGCCTCGAGGATCCGCATCAGGTCCTCCTGGGTCGTGATGTCGACGCCGGTCACCGGCTCGTCGAGGAGGTAGAGGTCGGGTTCGGCGGCGAGCGCCTTGGCGAGGAAGACCCTCCGCCGCTGGCCGCCCGACAGGGCGCCGATCTGGCGATCGCGATCGTCGAACATTGCGACGGTTCGGAGGGCGGCCGCGACCGCCTCGCGATCCTGCCGTCCCGGGGAGCGACCGAAGCCGATGAGCGGGACGCGACCCATCATCACGACGTCGCCGACGGTCACCGGAAAGGCCCAGTCGACCATCTCGGCCTGCGGGACGTAGGCGAGGCGCTTGGCATTGAGACGCGGCGGACCGCCGAGGACCTCGACCGTGCCGGAGAACGGTTGGAGGAGCCCGGCGATCGTCTTGAGCAGCGTGCTCTTGCCCGCACCGTTCGGGCCGATGATCGCGAGCAGCGCGCCGCGGGCGATCTCGAGATCGACATCGGTCAGCGCGACACGATCGCCGTACCCGGCGGTCACGCCACGAAGGCGAATGGCGGGCCCCTGTGCGACGCCGGCGCCAGTGATCGGTGTCGCCGGTCGGACGGCCGGATGCGTCTCGGTCACGTGAGGGCCCTGACGATCTCGTCCATGTTCCACTCCATCAATCCCAGGTAGTTGTCGGCCGGCGCCGGGCCGAGTGCGTCGTTGTAGAGCGTCGTGACGACTTTCGTGACGCCCGCCTCCTGGGCCAGCGTCTGCGCGAGCTTGGGGCTGAACTGCGCCTCCGAGAAGACGGCTGGGACGTGCGCGGCGCGGACCTCGTCGACGAGCCTGGCCAGGTCCGAGGCGCTCGGCTCCTGCCCGACATTGGCAAGGATGACGCCGACGAGCTCGAAGCCGTAGTGCTTCGCAAAGTATGGGAACGCGTCGTGGAACGTGACCAGTCTGCGGTTTGCCGCCGCGATCGATTCGACCTTGGCCATGTTCGCGGCGTCCATCGAGTGGGCCTTTGCCGCGAACGCGCTGGCGTTCGCCGTGTAACCGGCCGCTCCGGGCGGGTCGAGCTTGCCCAGCTCGGCCGTGATCGCGGGCAGGTAGTGATCGATGACGAGACTCGGGTCGAGCCAGAAATGCGGGTTTGCCTCGCCGTTGACGAGGATCGTCGGGATCCCGTCACCGAGCACGAGGCGCGCAGCCTGGGCGCTTCGTCCGGCACCGATCAGCTTGTCGAGGAAGTCGTCGAGCCCGACCCCGTTGGAGACGATCAGGTCGGCGTCGGCGAGCTTCCTGGCATCATCGGGCTTGGGCTCGTAGTCCTCTGGTCCAACGCCCGGCGGGATGATCGACGAGACCGCGACCCGGTCACCGCCGACGTTCCTGATGATGTCGGCGAAGACCGTGGTGGTGGCGACGACCTTGAGCGTTGCGGTCGAGGCCGACGGCGATCCGTCCGCGGCATTGCAGCCGGTGAGGACGAGGGCGACGGCGGCGAAGCCCAGCGAGACGCGTCGAGTGATACCGAGTCTCGATGGTGGGCGGCGCTTCACTGCGTGCTCCTGTCGGTGCCAGATTCAGGCGGAGTGCGGGTTGCGGCGCGGTCTGCCGCCTGGCACACGGGGCAGAGACCGAAGAGTTCGAGTCGGTGGGTATCAACCCGGTAGCCGGTCCGCCGCGAGATCTCGCGCACGACGGTCCGCAGGCCGGCGTCGTCGATCTCGCGCGTCTGGCCGCAATCCGAGCAGACGACGTGGTGGTGGTGGGCGGGCTCGCACCCGACGTAGGCGTGCTCGCCGGACGGGAGGTCGAGCCGTTCGACGGCGCCGATCTCCTCGAGCACCTCGAGCGTCCGGAAGACGGTCGCGCGTCCGACGCCGAGGTGCCGTGCGCGGGCGGCGGAGACGAGTTCGGCGGCCGTGAAATGTCCCTTCTGGTCCGCGATCAGCGCGGCCAGCGACCGGCGGGGCTCCGTCAGTCGGTAGCCGGCGAGGTCGAGGGCGGTCACGATCGGGGTGCGGTCAGCCATCGACCGAAGGGTAGCATAACTGATACGCAGTCTCATCACGGGGTGCCAGACGGGCCCACGTCCGTTCAAACGTACCGCAGCATCGGCAGGACCATCGGCCGGGTCCGGAACCCCTCGATTCGGGCCACAATCGATGGGCGACCTTGGGCAGGTGTCGAGACCACCATGCGGGCGACGACCCGACCCTGGCGAGGTGAGGAACGACTAGCATGGCGACGAACCTGGTGCGCAGCAAGACGATGAAGCGGCTCCAGCCCGGTGCGCCGATCGGCCCGGCGATCGGCGAGACCGACGCCAAGGTCTTCGCTTGTCCGCGATGCGCGCGTCCGCTCTCCGGTGGAACGTCGCGCTGTCCCGGTTGCGGCGTCCGGCTGGTGATGGGCGTGGTGCTTCATCGGGCGGCAGGGATTCTCGTGCTCGGCGCCGTGCTCGGGGCCCTCGGCGGGGGCGCGGTCACGGCCGTGGCGATCTCGCCACAGTCTCAGGCTTCCAGCCCGGCCGCGGTCGTGACGCCATCGATCGCACCGACCGCCTCATCGTCCAGCGTTCCGCCGTCCCAGCCCGGCGTCCTCCCCGGGGCTTCGGTGCCGCAGGCGGCGATCTCCGCGCTGAACGGAACGGCGGTCGTGAACGGCCGCATCGCGCTCGACGCAGCGACTCTCTCGGCGGCGCTCGCCGCCAAGGATGGCTCGACGATCGACATCGCCCGTGCGCTCCGATCACTGGCTGCCGACGCCGCGCTCGGGAACGACGTCGCCGCACGGCTCGCTTCCTGGCACGACGCCGCAACCGCCGAGACGGAGCTCGAAGCGTTCTACCGGACGATGGGCGACACGGCGCGGGACGCCCTGCAGGCCCCGTTCTCCGACACGTCGGGCTACCGCGCCGAGGCCGCGCGAATGCTGCGGCTCCTCGCGAGTCTCGGTGCCGTCGACGCGACGTCGCGGACGCTCGCGTCGTCGATCGATCTCGAGCTGCCGCCGGTCGTGCTCCCCGCGAACTAGCGGGACGGCACCGCCGAGGGCGTCGGCGCGGAAACTGCCGGCGCGGGCGCTGCCGGCGCGTAGCCGGTCAGCTCCACGTAGCCCTCGCCGCCGATCGTCGATCCGGCCCGTGTCGCGCTGACCACCTGCGATCCCTCCCAGTAGATGACGCCGGTCGTCGCGCGGGTGTCGAGCTCCTGGTCGGCCACCGTTGGGCGCAGGTGGATCGTCAGGTCGTCGGCTGGGATTCGGATCGTCCACGCGCCCGGATAGTCCGCTCCGGTCGCCGGGCTGACCCAGCGATCGGTCGCTTCGACGCTGAACGCCTCGCGGGTCAGATGGCGGACCGTGCCGTCGGGCGCGACCACCGTGCCATAGATGAGTGGGTACGACCCGTCGGCATCGCGCACGAGCGAGAGCGTCAGGTCCGTGCCGTCGGCGAGGTTGACCGCGAACCAGTCCCAGCCGCCGCCCCCGACCGAGATGAAATCGCCCCACTGGTGGTCGAACCACGCCGAGCCCACGACGGCCAATGATCGGCCGTCGACCGTGAGCGTTCCGGCCGCGGTCATCGCCGTCCGCGAGTAGTAGTAGGAGCCGCCCGCGGCCCCGAAATCGATCCAGCCGTCGCGTTCATGAAGCGCCGGGGCCTTGGTCGCGGTCAGTTGCAGGTCGAGGCCGAGGCCGGCGGGCGACCCGGCGAGCGCCGCCTCGTCGGGCGAAAGGGTCGCGGCCAGGTGGTCGCTGCCGCCACTCCCCGCCATCGCCCAGGCCGGCCGGCCGAATGTCGCGGGGCGCGAGGGGTCCGCCCCGACGAGCGACAGGTCGAACCCGGTCGGCTGGCCGTCGGGGCCTCGTGGCGAGCGGTCGACCTGCGTGCCGACCTCGAGACGTTGGCTGTAGAGGAAGCGCGTTCCGCCCTCATCGGTGACCGCAAGATGCGAGACCCACGACGTCGGGAAGCCGCCACGTTCCGCGCGGAAGACGACGAATTCGAAGCCGTAACGGGCGCCGCCGTCGGCGCGCAGGTGGCCGGTGTAGTACCACCACTCCGTGAGCCGGTCATGCGGCCCATCGTCGCGTGGCAGGACGACGGGGAGCGGATCCGGGACGGAGCTTGGCGGCGCAGTGCGGGGCGTGACGATCGGTGCAGCCGCGGGCGGATTGGCGAAGATCGGCGCGCCGGCGGGTCCGGCGCTGCAGCCAGCGAGCACCACGGCCAGTGTGGCAATCAGGAGTGAGCGAACGCTGCTCATCGGATCGAGGCCTCCACTTCGGCCTCGGATGCCGGCAGCCGCCCGGCAACGAAGCGGGCCAGGGCCGCCGGCATCCACCAGTTCCAGTGGCCGAGGAGCCGCATCGTGGCCGGCACGAGCAAGGCGCGGATCACGGTCGCGTCGGCGGCGACCGCGATCGCCATCCCGATCCCGAGCGCCTTGATCAGCACGATGTCGGCGAACGCGAACGAGCCCGCGACGACGACGACGATCAGCGCCGCCGAGGTCACGATCCGGC
>JBDTNS010000020.1:0-16127 GCA_039933675.1 Chloroflexota bacterium | reverse complement strand
TCTACGCCGACGCCCACGACATCGAGTACAACGCGATCCGCGAGGCGGCCGCGCTGATCGATGTCTCGCCGCTCTACAAGTACATCGTCTCGGGGCCGGATGCGCTCCCCCTGGTCGACCGGGTCGTGACCCGCGACGCGACGAAGCTCGCGGTCGGTGGCGTGATCTACACCCCGTGGTGCGACGAGCACGGCAAGGTCGTCGACGACGGCACGATCCACCGGCTCGACGACCACCGCTACCGCTGGACCGCCGCCGATCCGCAGCTCCGCTGGCTGCGCCATAACAGCGCCGGGCTGGATGTCACGATCGAGGAGGAAACCGAGGCGACCGCCGCGCTCGCGCTGCAGGGACCGCTCGCGCGAGACGTCCTGGAGGCGGCGACCGGCGAATCGTTCGCCGACCTGCACTACTTCCGCCGGCGGTCCTCGAAGATCGGCAAGGTCAAGCTCGACGTCTCGCGGACCGGCTACACCGGAGACCTCGGCTACGAGCTGTGGATCCCGGCCGGCAGCGCGGTCAAGGTCTGGGACGCGCTGATCGCCGCCGGGTCGGACTACGCCATCCGGCCGGCAGGAATGCTCGCGCTCGATGTCGTCCGTCTCGAAGCGGGACTGATCCTCATCGAGGTCGACTACACGTCCGCCCGCCACGCGATGAACCCCGAGCAGCATTACTCGCCGGGCGAGATCGGTCTCGGTCGCCTCGTCAGCTTCGACAAGGGCGACTTCGTGGGCCGGCTCGCCCTTGAGCGCGAGGCCTGTGCGGGTGGGCCTCCGCGCCGGCTCGTCGGTCTCCAGCTCGACTGGTATGGGATCGAGGCACTGCACGACGCGCAGGGCCTGGCCCCGGCGGTCAGCCCGGTCGTCGACCGGTCGCCCGTTCCCGTTCTTGCTGGCGGACGCCAGGTCGGCCGCGCCACGAGCCGCGGCTGGAGCCCGATCCTCAAGCAGGCGATCGCGCTCGCCTCGGTCGCGCCCGAGCACGAGGTACCCGGCACGAACCTGTCGATCGAATGGACCGTCGAGGGCCGGCGCGGGCGCGTCGGCGCGGTGGTTGTCGAGACGCCCTTCCTCGATCTCGAGCGCAAACGCGCCTGAGCCTTGATCGCGATGGCACAGCGCCTACGCCGCTGTTCGCTGGTGCTGGCCGTTCAGGGGATGCGGGTCCGGCCGTTCGCGTCGATCGGGAAATCGGGGTTATGGGCGATCTCCCAGGGATGGCCGTCCGGGTCGGCGAAGTAGCCCGACGTCCCGCCCCAGTCCATGGCCGTCGCCGGCTTCAACAGCGAGGCACCGGCGGCGACCGCCGCCTCGAGTGCCGGCGCAACCTCGGCTGCGGTCTCGACGTTGATCGCCAGTGTGATCCCGCCGAAGGCGACGCGCGACTCGGCGGGCAGCTGCGCATCCTCCGCGAGCTCGTGCCACGGAAAGAGACCGAGGTGCGAGTCGGCGGTCCGGAACCAGGTGATCGCCTTGCTTGACGATTCGCATCGCTCCCATCCGAGGGCCGTGTAGAAAGCGACCGAGCGCGAAAGATCGGCGACGCCCAGCGTCACGATACTGAGACGTGCTGGAATGGTCATCGGAGCGTCCGGTCCGCAAAGGCCTCGAGACGGGCGAGCGCCTCAGGGAGATCGGTCCGGCCGAAGCCGATGCGGAAGTGATTGCCCGGGTAGCCGAACTGCGAGCCCGGGACGAACAGGACGCCCTCCGCCTGGACCAGCTCGGCGGCCCATTCGTCGATCCGGACGCCGGGCGCGGTCAAGCGCGGGAACCCGATCGACCCGCCGCGCGGCCGCACCCAGCTGAACCGATCCGCCCAGTCATCGAAGAAGCCGTCGAGCAGGTCGAGGTTCGCGGCGATGATCCCGCGCGATCGCTCCAGGACCCGCTCGCGGGCACGCAACGCGACGATGGCGAGGATCTCCGACGGCGCCGACGAGCAGATCGTGGTGTAGTCCTTGAACCGCGCGAGCCGGTCGAGCAGCTCGCGGTCGTGGGTCGCGAGCCAGCCGACGCGCAACCCGGCCATCGCGTAGGCCTTCGACATGACCCCGAGCGAGATCGCGCACGGGTGGCTGTCGGCCCCCGTCGGGAGGCGATCGACCGGGTCGAATTCGAGACCTCGATAGACCTCGTCGACAAGCAGTTGCGCGCCCGCGTCGGCGGCGATCGCGACTACCTCGTCGAAGGCGGCCCGATCCGGGAGCATCCCGGTTGGATTGTGCGGGAGGTTGACGACGATGAGCCGCGTCGCGGGCGTGACCTGGCGGCGCAGCAGATCGAGATTGAGCGCCCAGCCGTCGGCCTCGCGGAGCTCGTGGAGGGTCACGTCGGCTCCGGCCGCCCGGGCGACCTCGTACAGGCTCTGGTAGCCGGGCCATGTGACGATCGCGTGATCGCCCGGCCCGACGAGCACGTTGGCGAGGCAGAAGACGGCCTCCTCAGCGCCGGCGAAGGTCAGGACCTCGTCGGGCTCGATGGTCTCGTAGAGCGATGCGATCTCGCGCCGGAGGAGGGGGTGCCCGTTCGACTCGGTGTAGCCGAGCTCGAGGCCGTCCCACAGGGCGCGCGTTTCATCGTCGGTCAGCGCGAGTAGATCGGCCATCGGGAAGGCCTGCACGTCGGAGGCGCACAACACGTGCTCGACCGCGAACTCCCAGCGCGCGAAGTACCGCTCGAGTGCGAAGTCGGCGATGCGCATGGCGACATCATGGGGCCGCGCTGTGGCCGCCGGGAGGCACGGGCAGCCGCCCGCGAATCAACCCGCTGGAATGGGCACGTGAACGAAGGACGGATCGACGCCGAAGACGTCGCGGATCCGGTCGGGCACGAGAACCTCGGCGGCCGGCCCGTCGGCCACGACCCGGCCCCCATCGAGCAGGACCAGCCGCGGGAAGAAATGGGCCGCCATCGTCAGGTCGTGGAGCACGGCCACGACCGTCGTCCCGTCGCGCTCGTTGAGGTCGACCAGGAGCTCCATCGCCTCGACCTGGTGGCGCAGGTCCAGATGGACGGTCGGTTCATCCAGGATCAGGACCGGCGCCTCCTGGGCCACGGCGAGGGCGATGAGGACGAGCTGGCGTTCACCGAGCGAAAGCTCGCGCACGTCGCGGCCGAGCAGGTGACCGACGCCCACACGCTCGATGGCGGCGGCGATGGCGAGCCGGTCGGCCGGACGCGCGCCACGGAACGGGTCCTCGTGCGGAAGGCGCCCGAGCGCAACGACTTCCTCGACGCGCGTCGAGAATGGCAGGTCGACCGCAGCCGGAACGACCGCAACGCGCCGGGCAACGTCGAGCCGGTCCAGCGCATCGATCGGGACACCCGTGAGCCGGACCTGCCCAGCGGACGGCCGGAGCAGCCCGGTCGCGACGTCCAACAGGGTCGATTTCCCGGCGCCGTTCGGCCCGATCAGGGCGATTCGCTCGCCGGTTGCGATCGACAGCGATACGTCGTGGAGGACCCGCCGCTCGCGGTAGGCCGCGCTGACCGACGTGAGCTCGACGATCGGGGCGCTCACAGCTCGTAGCCCGTCCGCGCACGTCGCAGGATGAGCAGGAAGAACGGTGCCCCGAGGACCGCGGTGATGACCCCGACCGGGATCCCGCCGAGGAGGCGCGCCACGATGTCCGCGTAGGCGAGCAGCGCGGCACCGCCGATCGCCGACAGTGGCAGGACGAGCCGCGCGGACGGTCCGACGATGAGCCGCACCACGTGCGGGACGACCAGCCCGACGAACCCGATCAGCCCGCTGATCGCGACGGCGGCCGCCGTCGCGAGCGAGGCAAGTGCGAGCAGGATCCGACGTTCCCGTGCGACATCGATGCCGAGGTGGGCCGCCGCCTCCTCGCCGAGGAGGAGGCCGTTAAGCGACCGGGCGCGGAGCATGATCGCGACGCTTGCCATGAGGATGATGGGCAGCGTCGCGAGGAAACGCGGCCACGTGGCGGCATCGAAGCTGCCGAGCAGGTATGTGAAGATCTGACGGAGCGCCGCGCCCGACAGGTACATCGCCATCGCCAGGCCCGCCGCCAGTAGCGAGCCAACGGCGTACCCCGTGAGCAGGAGGCTTGTCAGGGGCGAGAGGCCACCGATCCGCGACAGCTTGTAGACCGTGTAGATCGAGGCGAGGGCACCGAGGAACGCCAGCCCCTGCAGGAGCCCGAACTCAAGGATGACGAAACGAACCGGAACGAGGACGGCGATGGCCGCCCCGAGCGCGGCCCCGGACGCAGTCCCGAGCACGTACGGATCGGCGAGCGGATTGCGCAGCAGCCCCTGGAACGTCGCCCCGGCGACCGCGAGCGCGCACCCAACGAGCATCGCCGTCAGGACGCGGGGGAGGCGCAGGTCGACCACGATGGTCTCGGTCGCGTCCGACCAGGTCCGCGGGAGATCGAGCCCGAGAAATCGGTGGGCGAGGATCGCGAGCGTGTCGCCCGGTGCGATCGCCACGGACCCGACACCGACGCCCAGGACGAGCGCAACGAGGAGCGCGACGAGACCGAAACCGACCAGCAGGAGCGGCCGGTCTCGAATCCCGGACCCTCCGACTCGTGGCCGGGCGGTCGCGAGCGTCTCGCCGTGGGTGGCCATGGCGGGTTTCAGGGCGCCGGCGGGATCGGTGCTGCGGACGCCAGCACCAGGTCTGAATGGATGGCGAGCGCCAGCTCGCGCAGGCCTTGCGCCAGCCGCGGTCCGGGCCGCGTCACGATGAGGTCGTCGACCGGGCGGATCGCTCCCATCATGACCGCGGACATCACTGCCCAGCCGGATCGTGCCTTCACCTGGGCGGCGGTGACCCCGTACGCGGCATCGCCGAGCAGGATCAGCTCCGGGTCGGCGGTGATCAACTTCTCGAGCGGGATTGCGAAGTCGGTCGTGCTCCCGGTCGTGATCGGGGTCCCACCGGCCAGGACGATCATCTCCTTCGTGAATGAGCCATCGACCACCGTGTAGATCGGGCCGGTCGAGGTGTCGAGCTCGTAGAAGGTCCGTGGCTTGGGGAGCGCGGAGGTCGCCGCCGCGACGGCGTCGAACTGGGAGCGCAGCGTGGCGGTCATCGCAGTCGACGCCTCGGTCAGGCCCGTCGCAGAGCCGACGAGCCCGATGTCCTTGAGGACCCCGGCCACATCGGGTGCGTAGACGACGACCACGGGGACGCCGAGCCCCCGCAGGCGCGTGATCGCCTCGGGCGAATTGAACGAATTGCCACCGGCGATCACGAGATCGGCGCCCAACCCGACGATCTTCTCGACATCGACCGATGTGTAACTGGCGACGTGGGGAAGGGCGACGGCCGCCGGCGGGTAGTCGTCGAAGTCGGTCGTGGCGACGACCCGCGGCCCGGCGCCGAGCGCGAACAGGATCTCGGTCGTCGCCGGGGTCAGCGAGACGATCTTGCGCGGCTCCTGCGCGATCGTGACAGCCGTCCCCTCGTCGTCGGTCAGGGTGACGGGGAACGCGGGGGCGGGAGTTGCGCTCGGCGTCGGCGCCAGCATGGCGAACGGCGTCGCCGTCGCGACTGCGGAGATCGAAGCGCTGGGGATCGTGGATGGGGTGCCGGTGCCGCTGCACGCGGCGACGAAGATCAGGAGGAGCGCCGCGAACAGCGCGGTGAGCCGGCTGGGGGGCGCGGTGCGACGGGCGAATGAGGACGACGGGGACACGGTGAACGACCTCCGAACGGATGGGTCGGAGGGATCGCGAACGAATCGCAAACCCCTCACTTCGACACTGAATTCGAAGGAGGGGTCAGCCGGTTGATCGCACGGTCCTGCCTACCTTTCTCTCGAAGGTTCGAGCATGCACCGTGGGTCGGCGACCGGACTTGCGCTCCCCAAGGGGGCGTTCACCGTAGCGGGACTGTGCCGGACTCTCACCGGCTTCGCGACCTCGCGGGTTAGAGGGGCACGGTACCACGGCGGGCGGCCGGATCGCCCATCCGGCCGCCGGCTTTGCTGTCGACCGACCCTCCGACGACCAGATAAGGGCCCGATAAGGGCCGGCTGACACCATGGCCGCCTCGCCCTCCTCCCGCCAGCTGTCCCATCCGCCGGAGGAGGCATACGACATGGTGGAGTCACGATGGCTGCGTTGGATCGGACCGGGTCTTGCGGCGCTCGGTGCCGTTGGGCTCGTCGCCGCGACGACGCTCGGTGCCGGCACTCGCCCGTGGACGCCGGATGCATGCGCCGGTCCGGGGGCCGACCTGCTCGCAACCGTGAGCGCGCCCGCGCCGGACGCACTTCCGGGCCTCCGCGGCGAGCCGTGGTATCGGCTCGACCCGCTGCTCGATGGCGACGGCGCGCTGCGTGGTCAGCGACTGACGCTCGGGCTCGGTGGGGACCACAGCGCGCGGATCCTGGACCTGTCGAATGAGTCGTTCGCGGCCGGGCCATTCGGGCGGCTGGTCGTCGCCGGTTCCGATGACGGCGCCGCTTCGCGACTCCGCGCGATCGATATCGGGCGGGGTTGCGCCTGGTCGATCGCCACGGAGGGCGCGGTCATCCGCCGCGCCACGATCGATCCGACCGGTCGATTCGCCTACGAGATGCGCGTCGATCGCGCGACACGCGCGGATCTCGGTGTCTGGCGACGGCCGCTCAACGCATCGGGCTCGGCACCTGCACAGCGGGTCCTCGAGCCGATTGCGGCCGACGACCGCTTCGGTCGCACCTTCTCGACGGAGTTCACCTGGGACGTCACGGGCGACCGGCTCGCCGTTCAGTCGTGCGGCGAGGCCGCCTGCCGCACACGCGTCATCACGCCGGACGGTCGCGAAGTGGGCAGCCTCGAGATGCCGGACCTTGGTCTCCTCGTCGGGCTCGACGGCGATCGCGCCGTGACCTATGCGTCGTGTCGCGGTCTTCCCTGCCCGATTGTCTCGACCGATCTGTGGACGGGCGATCGCACGGTGCTTGCTCCAGCGGCCGGGCTGGCGATCCTGGTCACGACGCCCGGCGGCGTCCGGCTCGTCCACGAGACCGGCGTCGGGCCTGGCCGTGGCCTGCGCGCGGTGGCGCTCGACGCCTCGGCCAGCGACGATCTCGGTCCGCTCCCCGACGGTCTGCGCCTCGAACCTGGGCCGGCACGGGCCGATGCGGCCACCCGCCTGCCAGCGGGCTGGGTCATCCTGGCACCAGACGGCCGCCTCCCCGCCGACACCACCACCGACCGCCCGCAGCTCCGCCACGTCCCCGACGGCTCGACCGTCCCGTTCGATGAGGCAGTGCGATGACTACGCTGGCGCGATCCCGACACCCCCTCCGAGCGATCCACTGGCAGGCGATCGGCCTGGTGGCGCTCCTTGGCCTGAGCCTGATGCCGGGTGGCGTGGCCGCCCACGGACCGGACCCATCGTTGAGCGGCGGACCATTCGGCCAGAACCAGGTTCTGCGCTACCGCTGGCGCGTCGGCGCCGAACCGACGTCGGCGATCAAGACGGCGATCCGGGCCGGAGCTGACGCCGCGAATGCGACGCGGGCATCGAAGGCCGCGACGTTCACGTACGACGCCGCCGGTGCGAACTTGATCGGCTACGGGATCGGCGCAACATGCGGGGTCAACGGGCTGGCATGCTTCACCCGGACCGTCCCCAACGGGTTCACGATGTGGCTCCGCGAGCAGGGCCATGTCTTCGACTGGGGGACCATGAAGTGGTGCCAGGCGTACTCGGTCGCACCGAACGGCTGCTACGACGCGGAGACGATCGCGCTCGACGAGTTCGGTCACGTCGAGGGCCTCAACCATCACGTCAACTTTGCCGACGACTCAGACTACGGGGACGCCAACGTCCAGACCTACTCGCGGACGAAGCCGGCGACGGGTTGGAACGCGCATGTCTTCGGTCGCTGTGACATCGCGACGCTCCAGCTCCTCTACGACGTTCAGACCTGGACCGCGAAGTACTCGACCTGCCTCAACCTGTCGACCACGCTGGCCATCTCAGCGAGCCCAACCGGCATCCTGTCTGGCGCCTCGACCACGCTCACCGCGACGCTCAAGGTCGCGAGTGACGCCTCGTACAACCGTCTCGCGAGCAACCCTGTAGCGGGACGCACCGTGACGCTCCAGCGCCGCACACCGGGGACGACCGCCTGGGTCGCGGTCGCGACGATGCCGGCGGGTTCAACGTCCGGGACGTACATGCTGACGCAGCGACCAACCTCGGATACGGACTACCGGGCGGTCTTCGGGGCGTCGTCAACCGAAGGCATCAACGGCAGCGCCTCGCCTGCCGTTCGCGTCTACGTGAGCACCTGCGGCGCCGCCGCTGCGAAGCCCTCGATCCAGGTCCAATGTCTCTGATCCGAGAAGGAGCGATCTCGATGAACCGATGGTCCACCCGTCACGGCGCACCCGCGATCCTGTCGGTCGTGCTGCTCGCCGGTGCCTGCGCGAGCGCGCCGCCGAGCGCCACGACGAGCACTCTGCCGACAACGACGTTCGCTCCCCCGCCGAGCGCCGCCGGGCCATCGGTTGGTGTGGTCCCCTCCGCCGCACCAACGGAGTCGCCCTCGCCGGCGTCGACTGAGCCACCGCGGGCATCGCTCGTGGCCGAGGGTGGCGACCTGGTCATCGGTCAGCTCGGTACATTCACGTGGGGCGACGGGGGCTCGGACAGCCCGTGGCTCCCCGGCGCGCCGATCAAGGTCGGGAGCGGCGAGACGCTCACCGTCTCGATCGGCGGCGGTGTGGACGTCGAGAGCTGGACCGCCGCCCGCGTCCCGGGCGGGACGACGAATGGTGCCGGTGCAGTTGCGATGGGCTCGGGCGCGGCACCGATCACCTTCGCGGCACCGGGTCCGGGCGCCTGGTCGATCCACGTCACCGTACAGTTCGCGGGCGTCCTGGGCTCGGCGAGCTACTACTGGCTGGTCACGGTGGGGTGACCCGGGGCGCATCCCCGCCGGACGGCACCCGAGAGATTTGGCGCGAGACGGTCAGGCCGAGACGGGTTCTGCCGCGGCGAAGATCGAGACCTGGGCTTCCTCGGGGAGCATGACTCCGAACACCTTCTGGAGGGTGAGAAGGTGGACGCACGACCCCCAACTCTCGAAGTAGTGGCAGGTGCATCGCCACTGACCGGCGTCGAGCCCGATGTGGTGGGTGTCGTTATCGCCACGGAACGTGAGCGAGAGTCGATCGATCGTGATGCGATCGAGTTCTCGCGCGTAGCGATTCGCCTTCTCGACCTTGCCGATCAGGGAGCTGTGCATCGCGGTGCTACCTCCGTCGCCCGATTCGGGCGCTCGCGGGGCCGCCGTCCGGTCATGCACCTCGACCGGTGATGGCGGTCGCGTCGGACCAAAGGGTACACCCGGTCGGCGGACGCCGGAAGGGATGAAATCATCCTACGGCGGGTCAGGGCGCGTTGGTACCTTTGCGTCCGTAGTCGTCCTCGAGGCGCACGACGTCATCGAGCTCGGGGGTCGAAACCTCGAGCAGCTCGGTGCGTTCGATCGCCTCGTAGCGGTGGATCCGGCCGGTGGGAACGTGGCGGTGGTCGCCGGCGCCGAGCTCGACCACCGTCAGCTCGCCTGCGTCATCCTCGAGTGTCAGGCGGAGCCGCCCGGAACGGACGAGGATCGATTCGTCCTTTACCAGGTGACGCTGGAGCGAGAGCCGCGCGCCGGCTTCGATGACGAGGATCTTGCCGACGTATCGGTCTGTATGGGCCCAGATGAGCTCGTGACCCCACGGCTTGTCGACCCGCCGCGGCGCGCCGTCCGCATCCTCGTTCACGCGCCGCGGACCAGGCGCTCGCCGGCGACGAGCATCGCCTCACGGATC
Organism: Chloroflexota bacterium; assembly: GCA_039933675.1. Lineage (GTDB taxonomy): Bacteria > Chloroflexota > Limnocylindria > Limnocylindrales > CSP1-4 > SPCO01. Next base: position 6,327 of record JBDTNS010000020.1, on the reverse strand, counting down.
GCCTCCGAGGTCGCCTCTGTATAGATCCGGACGAGCGGTTCCGTCCCCGACGCCCGGACGAGAAGCCAGGACCCGTCGGTGACCCAGAATTTGAAGCCGTCGCCGGTCTCGAGCGGGAGCGTCCGACCGACCGGCTGCCCGGCCAGCTCGGCCGGCGCCTGCGCCTTGAGGTCGACGAGGAGTCGCCGCTTGACCTCCGGATAGGTCGCCCGATCGACATGAACGTCGATGCGCCGGTAGAACGACGGCCCCGCCAGGTCGTGAAAGTGCTCGATCGCGCGCGACACTGGCTCGCGGCCGGCAGCCCGCTCGCGCAGGAAGAGGTCGAGCAGGAGGAGGTCGGCATAGATGCCGTCGCGCTCCGGAAGATGCATCCCGAACCCGAACCCGCCCGATTCCTCGGCGCCCATCATCGCCCCGGTCTCGATCATCTTCGGACCGATGAACTTGAAGCCGACCGGCGTCTCGTGGGTCGTGATGCCGTAGTGCTCGCCGAGACGTGCCGCCATCGAGGTGTTGTTGATGCTGACGACGACCGGGTCGCGCCAGCCGCGGTGCTCCGCGAGGTAGTACATGAGGAGGCCGGTCACCTCGAGCTGGTGGATGAACGTGCCGCGCTCGTCGGCCGCCCCGGCCCGATCGGCGTCGCCGTCGAGGAAGAGCCCGAGGTCGTAGCCGCCGCCCGCGAGCCGTCCGAGCGCCTCGTCGATGTTGGGCCGGATCGGTTCCGGGTTGACCCCGCCGAAATACGGGTTGCGTTCCTGGTGGATCTCATCGACCCGTATCCGGCCGCCGGCGAGGAGGTGCGAGATCCAGCCGCTCCCCGCGCCCCACATCGGATCGACGAGGATCGTCAGGTCGGCCGCCTTGAGCGCGTCGAGATCGAGCGTCCTCCGGACGAACCGTTCGTAGCCTTCGAACGGATCGAACCACTCGACGAGACCGGCCGCCTCGGCATCGGCGAAGGGCCGCCGCGCGATCGCGATCCCGCCGTTGACCGCGAGCCGCGACTCGATCGCGCCGAGGATCTCGGGACCCGCCGCCGCGCCGCTCGGCGCCTTGACCTTGAAGCCGTTGTCGACCCACGGGTTGTGACTGGCGGTGATGACGATCCCGGCCGCCGCTCCCCGCTCGACCACCTCGTACGAGCTCATCTGCGTCGGGACGGCGTGGACCGCGAGTGCGACCGGGATGTCGTGGGCGAGGAGGACCTCGGCGGCGGACTGCGCGAAGTATTCCGAGGAAAAGCGCCGGTCGTAGGCGATGACGACGCCCCTGGCCGTCTCGCCCCGCCCAACGACGTAGTCGGCGACGCCGTCGGCGCAGCGACGCACGTTGTCGTACGTGAACTCGTCGGCGATCCGGGCGCGCCAGCCGTCGGTTCCGAAGGTGATCGTCGTCGGCGCGGGCGCCTCGCCAGTCAGGGCCACTTCAGTCCTCCGCGTCCGAACAGCGCTCGAGCAGGCCCTCGACGGCGGCCCGGTCGGGAGCGGTCCCACGCAGGATCGCGATCGGCTGGGCGGCGGTCATCCTACCCCGCTCCGGCGGCGCAATGACACCGAGACGTCGGCCGATCCGTCGCACGACGAGGTCGTCCCGCTCGACATCGACGGTCTCACCGGCCTGGACGACCGAGCCGGTCCCGCGAGCGCCGAGCGCCGCCAGGAGCGCCGACCACGACCCGAGGTCCGACCAGCCGACGTCCATCGAGGCCATCACCACCTGGCCGCTCTGCGCCGCGCCCTCCATCACCGCGTAGTCGATCGAGACGGGGCGCTGGATCGCCTCGTAGGCACGCTCAAGACTCGACGGCGTCCCGACCATCGGGCCGAGCGACTGGAGGAGGCCCGTGTAGCGCGAGAGCGCTCGGCCGATCGCCGCCCGACGCCACAGGAAGATCCCCGCGTTCCAGGCGACGCCCTCCTGCTTGGCCAGCTCCTCGGCCCGGGCCGGCTTCGGTTTCTCCTCGAACCGGGTGAGCGGATACGCCATCAGTCCGTCGACATCGGCGCCGCGCCCGAGGTCGGGAATGAGGTAGCCGTAATCGGTCGCCGGACGATCGACGCGGATCCCGAGCGTCACCAGCGGGTCGGCGATACCGAACGCGCCGGTCGCGAGACGCTCCGCGGCCGTCCGCAGGACCTCACGGAAGCGGTCAGTCCGCTCGACCGTCTGATCGGCCGGGAGGACGAGCATGACCTCCTCGTCGGGCCGCTCGATGACGAGCGTCGCCAGCGCGATCGCGGCCGCCGTGTTCCGGCCAAGCGGCTCGACGAGGACCGCGGCGTTCGGCGCCTGTTCCTTGACCAGGCGCTCGTAGCGGCGGTCGGTGACGATCGTGACGTCCTCGGTCAGCCCGGCCAGGCGCTCGACCGTGCCCTGCAGGAGCGAGCGATCGCCGAGCAGCGGGAGGAAGGGTTTCGGGCGTTCCGCGCGGCTGAGCGGATGGAGGCGGGTCCCACCACCACCGGCGAGAATCACGGCGTACATGCGCGACTAAGTCTAGGGGCGCCGGCGACCCGCCGAGTGCCTCCCGGGCAGGCGGGACGCTCCTCGACGCGCGGAGCTACGCCGCGGGAAGCGACTCGGGCTGCTCGACCCCGGCATCGGCGGCGAGGGCCGCCGCCTTGTCGGTGCGCTCCCACGGGAGGTCGAGGTCGGGCCGGCCGAAGTGGCCGTAGCTGGCAGTCTGGCGATAGATCGGCCGGCGGAGGTCGAGCGCGGCGATGATCGAAGCGGGCCGGAGATCGAAGTGCTGCTCGATCAGCTTCTGGATCTCCTCGTCGGGGATCCGGCCCGTCCCGAACGACTCCACGCTGAACGAGATCGGCCGCGCGATCCCGATGCCGTAGGCGACTTCGACCTCGAACCGGTCGGCGAGCCCGGCGGCCACGACGTTCTTGGCCACCCAGCGCGCGGCGTACGCGGCCGAGCGATCGACCTTCGTCGGGTCCTTGCCGGAGAAGGCGCCGCCGCCATGCCGGGCCATACCGCCGTAGCTGTCGACGATGATCTTGCGCCCGGTCAGCCCGGCGTCGCCCATCGGGCCGCCGGTGACGAACCGGCCGGTCGGATTGACGTGCAGGACGGGGTCGCTCTCGCGGAGGTGGGCCGGGATCGTCGGCAGGATGACGGCCTCGATGAGGTCGTCCTGGAGCTGCTCCAGGCGTACGTCCGGGTCGTGCTGGGCGGCGAGGACGACGGTCCGCACCCGCTTTGGCACGCCGCGCTCGTACTCGACAGTGACCTGCGTCTTGCCGTCGGGTCGGAGGTACGGCAGCTGGCCCGACTTCCGGGACTCGGCCAGGCGGCGGGCCATCCGATGGGCAAGTGCGATCGGGAGCGGCATCAGCTCGGGCGTTTCGCGACAGGCGAACCCGAACATCATTCCCTGGTCGCCCGCGCCGAGCTCGAACGTCGAGGCTACGTCGTCGCGGACTTCGAGGGCGTTGTCGACGCCCTGCGCGATGTCGGGCGACTGGCCCTTGACCGAGACGAGCGTCCCGCAGGTCTGATAGTCGAAACCATAGTCGGCGCGCGTGTAGCCGATGTCGCGGACCGTGTCGCGGACGATCGCCTGGAAGTCGATGTAGGTGTTCGTCGTGATCTCGCCGATTACGAGCACCAGCCCGGTCGTCGTCGCTGTCTCGCATGCCACCCGGGCGTTGGGGTCGTCACGGATGATCGCGTCGAGGATGGCATCGGAGATCTGATCGCACATCTTGTCCGGATGGCCCTCGGTGACCGATTCCGAGGTGAACAGATAGTGCGCGGCGTCGACAATGCTCATGGCGCGACAGCCTAGCATGCGGGTGGCCGCCGGGCGCCGACCACCGTCGGGCAGGCAGTTGCCAATCAGTCGGTGGCGACCGGAGCAGTGGTGGCAACCTGGGCAGCGGCGACGGTGGCGACCGGCCGCGGATGACGCGCCCGCCAGGCCTCGAGCCCCGGCATCTCGAGCGGCTCGATCTCGTCGGCCGGCTCGAAGCCGAAGACCTGGCCGAGGAACGAGATCCTCGCCTCGATCGTGCGCCGGATGGCGTACGCGCCGCGGAACCCGTGGCCCTCGCCCTCGAACGCGAGGTAGGCGTACGGGATCCCCTTCGCGGCGAGGCCGGCGACGATCGCCTCGGCCTGCGACGACGGGACGACCCGGTCGTCGAGGCCCTGGAGGATCAGCACGGGACTCGAGAACGCGTCCGGGACGTGGTTCGGCGAGCGTTCGCGATAGACCTCGATGGCCTCCGGATATGGACCGATCAGCCGGTGCGAGTAACGCGATTCGAACTTGTGCATGCCGTGCTCGAGGAGCTCGAGATCGCCGATCCCGTATTGACTGATCCCGGCCGCGAACACGTCGCGAAAGGCCAGCGCGGCGAGCGCCGTGTAACCACCCGCGCTCCCGCCCTCGATGACCAGCCGATCGGGGTCGACGTCGCCGCGGTCGACGAGGAACTGTGCTGCGGCGACACAGTCGTCGACATCGACGATCCCCCACTGGCCGTCGAGTCGTCGCCGGTAGGCCCGCCCGTAGCCCGTGCTCCCGCCGTAGTCGACGTCGACGATCGCGAACCCCCGGCTTGTCATGAGCTGCTTGGCGAGATCGAGGGCCGTCGAGGCGTTCGCGGTCGGCCCGCCGTGCGAGAGCACGATGAGTGGCGGCTTCTCGCCCTCGGGGCCAACGAACTCGGGGTTGGTCGGCGGGTAGTAGAGCGCATGGGCGGTCGCGCCGCCGGTCGTCGGGAAGTCGATCGCCTCGGGTCGGGCGATCGTCGCGGGATCGACGGCGATCGTGGTCGCCCGGCGAAGGACGCCGGACGGGGCGAGCGTCACCGGATCGAAGCGGGCGACGACCGATGGATCGCCGGGCGCTCCGGCCAGCGCGACGATCGTATGCGGACCGACACGAACCGCATCGAGCTCGGTGAACGGGAGGTTCAGCTCGCCGATCAGGCGGCCGGGCTCGATCCGCAGCATGTGATCGCCGCCACCGGAGCGGGCAACCGCGACGATCGCGCCGTCGGGGAGGAAGTCGTACGAGGACCGGTCGAGGACCCACGCCGGATCGGCGAATTCGGCTTCCATCGGCGCGAGCGGCTCGAGCCGCGGACCGTCGACGAGCCGGTAAAGGTTCCACCAGCCGCTTCGGTCGCTGATGAGATGGAGGGTGCCATCGGGCGCCCACTGGGGCTGGACGATCGATTCGTCGGGGCCGCCCGCCGCGAGCATCGACGCACCGAGCGTTCCATCTCGCTCGAACGCCGCGACGCGCAGGAGCGTCGAGTCCCACGGCATGTCCGGATGGTCCCATTCGATCCAGGCGAGCCGCGTGCCGTCCGGCGAGAGCCGTGGCGCGCCGAAGAAATCGGAGCCCTTCACGAGAACGGTCGGGTCGCCGCCGTCGAGCGGGACGGTGACGATCGTGTTGACCGGTTCGCCGGGGAGCGTGTGGTCTTCCCGGACGGCGTAGAACCGACGGCGAGCCTGGTCCGGGCGGATGTCGGCGTAGCGCCAGGCGCCTTCCGGGGTGATCGGAACGGGCGTCTCGGCCCCCGGATCGAGGCGGTAGAGCCGGCCGTCGTCGAAGTTCGAGAAGACGACGACGCCGCCCGTGACGACGTACGAGCCGCCGCCGTACTCGTGGACCCGCGTCCGGACATTGAACGGGGCGGGCGTCAGGTCCGAGGTCGAACCGTCGATTGCCCCGCGGACGAGCACGCGCCGGCCGCCCTCGGCGGGTCGCCCCTCGAGCCAGAAGACCTCGTCCCCGTCGACCCACGGCTCACCGAGGGTGACGACCTCGCCGACGACGTCATCGATCCGGATCGTCGAGCGCCAGGTCCCGTACGGCGCGACCACGCGGTCGAGCATGCCCTCAGGTGCCGTGCTGCCAGGAGGAGACGTACTCGAGCTGCTCGGCGGTCATCGGATCGAGCACGATCCCGAGGGCCGCCAGCTTGAGTCGCGCGACCTCGGCGTCGATCGCCTCGGGGACGACGTAGACCTTCGGCTCGAGCTCGGCGTGGTGCCGGGCGATGTACTCGGCCGACAGCGCCTGGTTGGCGAAGCTCATATCCATGACGGCGGCCGGATGGCCCTCGGCGGCGCCGAGGTTGACCAGCCGGCCTTCGGCGATGAGGTTGAGCTTCTTCCCCCCGATGTCGAACTCCTGGACGTTCTCGCGGACATCGCGGACGTGACCCTCGGCGAGCGCCCGGAGCGCAGCTAGGTCGAGCTCGGCGTCGAAGTGGCCGGAGTTGGCCATGATCGCCCCGTCGCCCATCGCCTCGAAATGCTCGCGACGGAAGACGTTGACGTTGCCGGTGG
>JBDTNS010000019.1:0-16263 GCA_039933675.1 Chloroflexota bacterium | reverse complement strand
CGCGAGTGCTCGAGGAACTGGCCGATGATCGAGCGGACCTGGATCCGCTCCGAGACGCGCGGCAGCCCTGGCTGGATCGTGCAGGCACCGCGGATGATGAGCACGATGTCGACCCCGGCATTGGAGGCCCGGTAGAGCGCCTCGGTGACCGCCACGTCGACGATCGCGTTCAGCTTGAGCACGATCCGCGCCGGTCGGCCGGCGGCGGCATGCCCGATCTCGCGATCGACGAGGTCGAGAAAGCGTGTCCGCAGACTGTGCGGCGCAACGAGCAGTCGCCGGAAGGTCCGCTGCCGCGAAAGACCGGTCAGGTTGTTGAACAGATCGGTCACGTCGGCGCCGAGCTCCGGCCGGCAGGTGAGGAGCCCGATGTCGACGTAGAGGCGCGCCGTCTTGGCGTTGTAGTTGCCGGTCCCGATGTGAACGTAGCGTCGCAGGCCCGAGCCCTCGCGCCGAACGACGAGTGCCGTCTTCGAATGCGTCTTGAGCCCGACGAGGCCGTACACCACGTGTGCGCCGGCGCGCTCGAGCTTGCGCGCCCAGACGATGTTCGCCTCCTCGTCGAAGCGCGCCTTGATCTCGACCAGGACGACGACCTGTTTGCCGCGTTCGGCGGCGCGGATGAGCGACTGGACGATGGGCGAGTCGCCCGACGTTCGGTAGAGCGTCTGCTTGATGCTCAGCACGTCCGGGTCATCCGCGGCCTGCGTGATGAACCGCTCCGTCGAGGCGGCGAACGACTCGTACGGGTGGTGGACGAGGATGTCGCCGGCCCGGATCGCGGCGAAGACGTCGGCCGGTTCGTCCTCGTCCGGCGGGATGAGTCGGGGCGGCGTCACCGGCGACCAGGGCGGAGGCTTGAGGTCGGGCCGGTCGAGGTCCGTGATCTCGTACAGGCCGGTCAGGTCGAGCATCCCGCTGACGTCGTAGCAGTCCGCCTCGCTGAGACCGAGCCCGCGCAGCAGGAGCGCCCGCGTGGCGGCCGGCATCGAGCGCTCGACCTCGAGACGGACGGCCGCGCCGAAGCGTCGGCGCCGGAGCTCCTCCTCGATGGCGAGCAGGAGGTCGTCCGCCTCGTCTTCCTCGATCTCGAAGTCGGCGTTGCGGGTGACGCGGAAGAGGTGGTGCTCTTCGACCTCCATCCCGGTGAAAAGCGTGTCGAGGTTCGCCTCGATGACCTGATCGAGCAGGACGAAGCGCATCGGCCCGACCTGGAGGAGGCGCGGCAGGATCTGCGGGACCTTGACCCGGGCGAAGCCGCGCTCGCCGGTCTCCGGGTCGCGCAGCCCGACCGCGATCGACAGGCTGAGCGTCGAGATGTACGGGAATGGGTGCCCCGGGTCGACGGCGAGCGGGGTCAGGACCGGAAAGATCTCGTCGAGGAAGCGCTGTCGGAGCGATTCGTGGTGCTCGGGAATCGTCGCGTAGTCGAGCAGCTCGACCCCCTCGGCGGCGAGCGCGCGGCGGACCGACACAAAGATCGACGAGTGCTCGCCGACCAGCTCGAGGACCCGGTCGCGTGCCGCTGCGAGCTGCTCCTCGGCGGTTCGGCCGTCGGGCGAGCGGGCGACCTTGCCCGCCTGGACCTGCTGGCGGAGACCGGCGATCCGGACCTGGAAGAACTCGTCGAGGTTGCCGGCGAAGATGGCGAGGAACTTCACCCGCTCGAGCAACGGGTTGCGCTCGTCGCGCGCCTCGTGGAGGACGCGGGCGTTGAAGTCGAGCCATGACAGCTCGCGGTTCAGGTACGGGTATGACGGATTCTCACGCCTGACCGGCCGTCGCGGGCGTGCGGAGACAACGTGCCGTGCTGGCGCTCCAGGGTCGACGGCAGCCATCTGAGCGGTTCGGCTCCTGCGTGTCGTTCGGGTGTCCGGCAGCGCGATCTCCGCATCCGGGACTAGCCGGCGAGGATAGCATGCGACCACGAGGTCGCCCAGCTTCGAACCGTCTCAGTCCTCCGCGACGTACCGCCGTTCGCCGGAGGCCGCGTCGAGCCAGACGCGCATCCGGTGGCCCGACGTCGGGTCGGTGAAGACCTCGTCGCTGCGGCGGAAGCGTGGGTCAAGCCGCGTGCCCATCGGTTCACCGCCACCCGGGCCGGCGTCGATCCCGGCCCGATCGACCGTGTCGGCGCGGTAGCGCGAACGCTCGATCAGCGTCCCGACCGTGAGCACGACCCCGAAGACCGTCAGCCAGACGCCGAGTCCCGACGCGATCGCGCCGCCCGCGACGATCACCGCCAGCCCGGCCACGAGCAGGGTCAGACCGATTGCGAGCGCCAGGATCCGGGACGTCCCGAGGCTCGCGCTCATTCGACCGGCGTCGTGCCGCCCGCCCCAGCGCTCCCGCCCGTGCCGTCGGGGGCGACGACCACCGCGGTCCCGTAGGCGACGATCTCGCTCATCGTCCCGGACAGCTCGGAGCTGTCGAAGCGCATCGAGAGGACCGCGTTCGCACCGACGAGGGTCGCGTTGCTGACGAGCCGGTCGAGCGCCTGCCGGCGGGTGTCCTCGAGGAGACTCGTGTACTCGTGGATCTCGCCACCACCGAGCGACCGGAGGCTGGCCATGACATTGCCGCCGAGCCCGCGGCTGCGCACGACGAGCCCGAAGACCATCCCCTTGCTCTCGACGATGCGGTGGCCGGCAAGGAACGGCGTGGTGACGACGATCATGCGTGCTCCTCGTGACGATCCACGATGGTTGGTGATCCGATGGTCGCTGCGCCCGTGCCTGCGCGCCGCGCCGTGCAGGCTTCGCACGGGCAGCGCTCCCGCAGCAACGTGAACGTGTAATAGCCGGTGTGATGGCCATCGGCCCAGGCCGGGGCGATCGCGTACCCGCCGACCATCGAAACGTCGACCAGGCGCGTCTGCTCAGCGGTCAGCGTCGGGCCGCTGTCGAGCCAGCCCGGCATCCCGGCCTCTCCCCGGCAGAACGCACACGGGCAGAGCCAGCGCAGGGTCGTGGTGTCGTAGCCGGTCTCATGGCCGTCGTCCCAGACGATGTCGAGGCGACCGGCCGATCGATCGGCATGGATGGAGATCGGGCTGGATGGCATGGGACCGATCGTACGCTGTTGGCCCAAGATGGGGGGGATGACCGTCGATCCGCTTGCCGAGCCCTTCGCGCGACCGGGCGACGACGTCGTCCGGTCGCTTGGCGTCGACCGGGCGACCGGGCTCTCCGCGGCCGAGGTCGCGGTTCGGGCGGCCGAGGCTGGCCCGAACGAGCTCGACCCGCCGCCCAGCACGTCGCTCGGCAAGCTGGTGCTTGAGGCCGCGACCGAGCCGTTCATCATCCTGCTCATCGCGGCCGGAGTCCTGGCCCTGCTGCTCGGCGAGATCCGCGACGGCGTGCTGATCCTGCTGGCCCTCATCCCGATCGTCGTGGCCGACGTCGTGACCGAGTACCGCGGTGAACGCGCGCTCGTCGCGCTGCGGGAGGCCTCGGCCCCCACCGCACGAGTGCGGCGCGACGGGCACGTGTCCGAGATCGCGGCTGCCGGACTCGTGCCCGGCGACATCGTCCTGCTCCGCGCCGGCGATATCGTTCCGGCCGACCTGCGCCTGCTGCGGATGGACCGTCTGGTCATCGACCGGAGCGTACTGACCGGGGAATCCGTCCCCGAACCGGCCCACGTCGAGCCTGATCCGGCCGACGCCCCGCTCGTCGCCCGTCATTCGATGGCGTACGCCGGGACGTCCACGGTGGGAGGTCGCGGGGAGGGGGTCGTGGTCGCGATCGGGGGCGGGTCCGAGGTGGGGCGCATCGCGCGCGGCCTCGGATCGGTCGAGCGTCGGCGCTCGCCATTACAGGCCGAGCTCGACCGTCTGGTCCGGATCCTGCTGGTTGCCGCCGTTGGGTTGATCGTCATCGTGACCGGGCTCGGCTTTCTTCGCGGCCAGCCCGCGGCCGCGAACCTGCTGGCCGGCATCTCGGCGGCCATCGCCGCGATCCCCGAGGAGCCGCCGGTCCTGCTGGCGGTCATCCTCGGGCTCGGCGCGTACCGCCTGCTGCGGCGCGATGTCCTCGTCCGGCGGCTCAACGCCGAGGAGACGCTGGGCTCGGTCGACCTGATCCTGACCGACAAGACCGGGACGCTCACCCGCAACCGGCTCGACGTCGCCTCGGTCCGCGATCGGACCGGTCCCGTGGATGGTCCGATGCGGCTCGAGATCCTGCTCGAGGCGCTCCGCGCCGAGGACGACGCATGGGCGCGCGGGGAGGGGACGGCCCCCGGCTCCTTCACGACCTCGCTCGCCCGGACGATCGAGGCGGCCGGTGGCGACGCGACACTGTCGCCGGTGGACCTCATCGACTCCGAGCCCGTGCTCGACGGACGACCCATCTCGCGCACACGGTCGCGCAGGGGCCCGACCGTCCTCGACCTCGCGATCGGGGCACCGGAGGCCATCCTGTCGCTGGTCGGCCCACCCGTCGAGGTCCACGACGCGTGGTCGGCGCTCGTCGATGCCAACGCCGTCACCGGCCAGCGGCTGCTCGCGCTCGCCCGGCGGCGCGACGACGCCCCGTGGGAGGTCCGGGCGCTGATCGGCTTCGCCGATCCGTTGCGCGAGGGGATCCGCGAGGCGCTCCAGACCGCCCGGACGGCCGGGATCGAGATCGTGATCGTGACCGGCGACCACCCGCTCACCGCGGCGGCGATCGCGGCCGAGGCGGGTCTCGATGGTGGCCGGGTCGTCGTCGGTGAGGAGCTGGCCGCCTGGGACGATGCGCGTATCGCCGCCGAGCTGCCACGGCTCCAGGTCGTCGCCCGGTCCACACCCGACCAGAAGGAACGGCTCGTCCGCATCGCGCGCGAGGCCGGCCGAACGGTGGCGGTCACCGGTGACGGGGTGAACGACGCACCGGCGCTCCACCGTGCAGATGTCGCGGTCGCGATGGGGTCGGGCACCGGGGTGGCGAAGGAGGCCGCCGACCTCGTCCTCGGAGACGACTCCTTCGCGACCCTGATGTATGGCGTCGCCGAGGGCCGGCGGATCGTCGACAACGTCCAGAAGGGCCTGGTCTTCCTGATCTCGACCCACGTCGCGCTGCTGGGCTTCATCCTCATCGCGACGTTGTACGGGTTCGGTCAGCCCCTGCTGCCGCTCCAGATCATCTGGCTCGAGCTGTTCATCGACCTGTCGACATCGGTCGCGTTCGAGCTGGAGCCAGCCGAACCGGACCTGATGCAGCGACCACCGCGCCGACGCGGCGTCCCGCTGCTGACCAACGAACTGCTCACCCGGATCGTCGGTGCCGGCGGGTTCAGCGCGGTCGCCGCCCTGGTCGTCATGGTCAGCCAGCCCGGCTCTCCCGATCATGCCCGCTGGCTCGCGTATACCGTCCTTGTCTGCTCGCAGGCGGTCCGCGCCTATGCCAACCGGAGCCTGCGCGAGCCCGTCCATCGCCTGCCACCGAACTGGTTCCTGCTCGGTGCAGCGTTGGTCGTCATCGCGGTCCAGGCGCTCATCCCGTTCATCCCCGTGCTGGCCGACGCGTTCCACGCGTCGCCGCTCAGCCCGACCGACTGGGCGATCGTAGCCATGATCGCAGTCGCACCCGCCCTGGTGGCCGAACTGGTGCGGAGCGTCACCGGTCGAACCTGGGTCGCCTGAAACCCGTCTATCCTCGGCACGGTGAGCCTCGAGATCGACCATGTCACGAAGCGCTTCGCGGCGACCACCGCCCTCGACGGGCTGACCTTCACGGTCCCTCAGGGCGAGGTCTTCGGCTTCCTCGGCGCGAACGGCGCCGGCAAGACGACCACCATGCGGATCTGCCTTGGGATCATCCGCGCCGACGGAGGCGAGATCCGCTGGGATGGCCGTCCGACGGCCGACCTCCCGCGCGGCACCTGGGGCTATCTCCCCGAGGAGCGCGGCCTGTATCCGCGGATGGGCGTCCTCGACCAGCTCGTTTACTTCGGCTCGCTCTACGGGCTTGCGCCCGACCGCGCGCGGCGCGACGCCATTGGCTGGCTGGAACGTTTCCGCATCCCGGAGCTGGCCGGCCGTCGGGCCGAGGAGCTCTCGAAGGGCAACCAGCAGAAGGTCCAGTTCATCGCGGCGGTCCTCCACGATCCAGCGGTCCTGCTGATGGACGAGCCGTTCACTGGTCTCGATCCGGTCAACCTCATCCTCCTTCGCGGGGCGTTCATGGAGCTTCGCGACCGCGGCCGGACGCTCATCTTCTCGACCCACCAGATGGAGGTCGCCGAGGCGATGTGCGAGTCGGTCGCGATCGTCGACCACGGGCGGCTCGTGGCGGGCGGCCTCGTCCGCGATCTCAAGCGCGCCAGCGGCAGGCGGACGCTCCGTCTCGCGGCCAGTGGCGACCTCGCGCCGAGCTGGCTCTCCGAACTGCCCGGCGTCGAATCGGTGCGGCAGGACGCCGGCGGCGCGGAGCTAGAGCTCCTGCCGGAAGCCGATCCGGCCGTCATCCTCGCCGCGGTCGTCGCTCACGGCGTGATGGTGACCCGTTTCGAGGTCGCCGAGCCGAGTCTCGAGGCCATCTTCATCGAGCACGTCGGTCGGTCGGCCGATGACGACACCACGCTCGCTCCGAGGGCCGCCGCCGCGCCGCTCTCGGCCGGGACCGCGGCCTGATGGCGGGACGCGACCCGCTCCTCCCCAACGCCGGGATCGTCGCGCGCCGCGAGTATCGCGACCGGACACGCAGCCCGCTGTTCCTCGCCGCGACGTTCGTCCTGGCGGTGCTCGCCATGCTCGCCGCGCTGGCGCCGATCGGTATGCGCAGCCTCGACCGGCAGACCGTGACGCGCATCGCGGTCGTCTCGGGCGATGCCGCCTTGGCGCAGCGCGCGGTCGGGCTGGTCGACTCCGTGCTCAACGTCCCGCCGAACGGGGTCGCCGATCCGGGCTGGAAGCCGCCGTACTCGGTCGAGATCGCCACGGACGCTGCCCGTGCCGACGCCCAGCTGGCCAGCTCGCGGCTGGCCGGCATCCTCCACCTCGAACGCCTGGCGACCGGCCAGCTCGACGTCTCGTTCCGGACGTTCGAGGGACCGGCCAGCGCGCGGAGCCAGTTGCTCAGCCTGGCGGCCTTCGGGATCGGTGTCATCGACTGGAGCGCCCGGCTCCCGCCGAGTGACGCGCGGACGCAGTTCCTCGTCCCGACCTACCGCGTTGACACGGTCAACCTGGCAACAGACGCCGGCAAGGCGCTCAGCCCGCTGCAGGCGACGAGCCGTGCATTCCTGGCCATCGTCTTTGTGGTCCTGCTCCTCATCTCGATCGTCATTTACGGGATGTGGGTCGCCTCGGGCGTTGCCGCGGAGAAGAGCAGCCGGGTTATGGAGCTGATGATCAGCGCTGCATCACCGCGCCAGATGCTGGCCGGCAAGGTCGTCGGGATCGGGGCCGCCGGGCTGACGCAATACCTCGCGATCGCGGCGCCCGCGCTTGTCCTGCTCGGCTTCCAGGACCGGATCGCGACGGCGGTGCTCGGGCCGGATTGGGCGGCGGGCAGCCAGTTCGTCGGCCTGACCCCGCAGCTCCTGTTCGGCTACGGCGTCTTCTTCCTGCTCGGCTTCGCGCTGTTCGCCCTGATCTATGCGGCGATGGGCTCATTCGTCAGCCGGCCGGACGACCTCCAGACCCTTTCCCTGCCCCTCAGCCTCGTGGCGATGGTCGGCTACCTGACCGCGATCGTCGCGATCGGCGGTGGCGGCGGTGCCTGGGTGACGTTCGCGTCCTTCGTCCCGCCGTTCAGCCCGTTCGTCATGCTCGCCCGGATCATGGTCTCGGCCGTCCAGCCGTGGGAGGTCGTCCTGTCGGTCGTCCTGCTGGTCGCCGGGATCGCCCTCGTCGCGGTCGCCGCCACACGCATGTACGCGGCGGGGGTCCTGCTCTACGGCCAGCGGCCGGGCATTCGAGCCTTCGTGGCGGCCGCGCGCCGGGTCTAAGTCACTCAGGCCTCGTCGTCGAATGGGAGGCGGCTGATCAGGGCGAGGATCGGGGCAGCCGCGGTCATCGGCGCATCGGCGAGATCCGTGGCGGCGACGCCGCCGTCGGAGCCGGGCGCCGGAAGGGGACCAGGGCCCGGACCCGGCGTCGCCGCGATGTAGCGCCATAGCCGGCTTCGGACACCCGGCAGATACGGGCTCTGGCGCTGCCGGGCGAGGATCCCGGTCACGCCCTGGGCCACGACCGCCTCGAAGAGCGCGATCCCCTCCGTCGCGATTGCCGGGACGGCCACGACCTCGTCACCGGGCCGGAGGACGCGCCGCAACGTTTGACGACGCCGGACGAGCGGCTGCGCGATGAGCGAGAGTCCATCGAGATGGAGCAGGTCGAAGGCGAGGAACGCGACCGTCCGTCCCGGCTCCCCGGCGAGCCGACGGGCCAGTTCGGGCGGGTCAGCACGACCGGCCGAATCCACGACCACCAGTTCGCCATCGAGAATCGCCGAGCGGGCCGCGACCCGCACCGCCAGCCCGGCCAGCTCCGGGAGGGCCATCGTGACATCCCGTCCGGATCCATCACTGATCCGGACCTCGCCGGCACCGATCGCGTCGCCCGGTCCGATCGAGACGATCGCCCGTTCGCCGCCCCACCACGGCTCGAACAGGTGCTCGTCGGAATCGAACGGCGCGGGCAGGGGACGTGCCAACATCGGCCGCAGGTCCGGGAGTTCGGGCAGCTGGTCGGCCTCGAGGCGCAGCGAAAGCTGGTCGGCCATCGTGGGCTCGATGGTAGCCCGCTAGACTGCAAGCGTCCCGACTGCCGGAGGATCGACGTGCCCCGACCGCCCCGCCCCGACGACCTCTATCGCTTGCGCATCGCCACCGAGCCGCGGCTTGCGCCCGACGGACGCCACGCGGTCGTCACGCTTCAGACCGTCGCGCCCCGATCGGATGGCTACCGCTACGCGCTCTGGCTCGTCCCGACCGATGGGGTCGGGGAGGCGCGCCAGGCCACGCTCGGGGCAAAACACGATCGGCATCCGCGGTTCTCGCCGGACGGCCGGACGCTCGCGTTCATCTCGGACCGGCGCTGGATCCTCGAGGAGGAGCCGGATGGCGACGAGCGCGGCGGCGACGACGGGCACGGCCGTGGTCACGACCGAGACGTCCGCGACGGCGGCCAGGTCTACCTCCTGCCGCTCGACGGCGGAGAGGCACGCAGACTGACCGACCTTCCGCGCGGCGTCGACGCGTTCGAGTGGTCGCCGGACGGAACCCGGCTCGTCGTGGTCAGCGCCTCGTACCGAGGGACGCGGGCCGAGGACGACCGCCGCCGCGGGATCGATCGTCGAGCCGAAGCCGGCCCGCCACCGCCTTCCGACTACCACTTCGTCGACCGGCTCGACTATATGCTCAACGGCCCAGGGTACACGTACCACCGGATCGGGCATCTCTGGCTGGTGAACGTTGCGACGGGTGCCGCCTCGCGTCTGACCGGCGGGCCGGTTGCCGACGGCGAGCCTGCCTGGTCGCCCGATGGAGCTCGGATCGCCTTCAGCTCGAACCGGCGGCGCGATCGCGACCTCCTCTCCAGCCGAAACGACATCCACGTGGTTGACGTGGCAACACGCGCGGTGACCGCCGTGACGCGCGGACCGAAATCGATGTTCTTCGCGCCGACGTGGCTCCCCGATGGATCGGCGATCGCCGCACTCGGGCACCGGCTGACGGGCGGCGCCGGCAGCCGCAACGACATCTGGCTCTTCGCCCCGGACGGCAGCGATGCGACGCCGGCTGGAGGCCGGAACCTCTCGGCCGCGCACGACCTGATGCCGGGCTCGGGCGTGAACTCGGACCTGATGGGGGGCGTGGGCGCCCAGCTCGCCCCGTCGACCGACGGCGGCTGGCTCCATTTCAGCGCTCCGATCGAGGGCGCCGCCGAGCTGTGGCGGATCGCGGTCGCCGACGGGTCGCTGGAGCGCCTGACGCACGGCCACCACACGGTCTTCGGGTGGCATGCAGTTCCGGGGGTCTCCGCCGGCGGGACGCGGATCGCGTATCTGCGCGGGAGCGCCACCGAACCGCCCGGGCTCTGGCTCGTCGACGCGAGGGGAGCGGCCGGGGCGACGCCCAGGCCGCGGTTCCTCGCCTCGTTCAACGCGGACCTCCTGGCCGAGCTCGAGCTGCACGAGCCGGTCGAACGCCATTCGACGGTCGACGGTCGCGACGTCCAGGGCTGGCTGCTGGCCGCCGGCCAAGGGCCGCAACCGCTCGTCGTCCAGATCCACGGCGGGCCGCACGGACTGTACGGCTGGTCACTCATGTGGGAGTTCCAGGTCCTCGCCGCGGCCGGGATGAGCGTCTTCTACTGCAACCCGCGCGGCTCCGAGGGCTACGGCGAGGCCTTCAACGATGCAAACCACCGAGATTGGGGTCCCGGTCCGATGCGCGACGTCCTGGCCGGCGTCGACTCGCTCGTTGCGGACGGCCTGGCCGATCCCGACCGACTTGGCGTGACCGGCGGCTCGTATGGCGGCTACCTCACGAACTGGATCATCGGCCATGACCAGCGGTTTCGAGCCGCGATGGCCTGCCGCTCAGTGAGCGACATGGGCGTCCTGTTCACGACCGGCGACATCTCCGGCGGCGACTGGGCGCGGCTCGAATTCGAGACCACGCCGTGGGAAGACCCGGCCTACTTCCGCGAGATCTCCCCGATCGCGTACGCCAACCAGATCCGGACGCCGCTCCTCATCCAGCACTCCGAACGCGATATCCGGACGACCATCGCCCAGGCCGAGGCGCTCTTCACGGTCCTCCGCTCGCTGCGCCGGCCGGTGCGCATGCTTCGGGTCCCCGAGGAGACGCACGAGCTGACGCGGTCCGGGGCGCCGTATCGCCGCGTCGAGAACATCAGGGTCGTCGAGAGCTGGTTCCGCCACTTCCTGGTCAAGGGCAGGCGCGGCATGCCGCCGCTTCCCAGGGTCCGCGGCGGCCGCTGAGGGCCAGCGCAAAGCCCGGTGTATTCTCTCGATCCCATGACCGCCACTCGACGTCCCGAATCGCCTGCAAGGGATCGTGCGAACGACCTGATTCGTGCCTGGGACGGGCGACCGGGCCCGCTCGGCAGCCTGCTCGGACGGGTGACCGCGGTCGACCAGGTCGGGGTGGAGGAGCGAGTCGATGCGCTCAAGAAGCGCTCGATCAAGAAGGCGTCGAAGGTGTGGGCGCTCGAGCTCGCGATCTCGATGATGGATCTGACGACGCTCGAGGGAAAGGACACTCCCGGCAAGATCCGGGCGATGTGCGTCAAGGCGATGCGGCCCCTGCCCGGCGACGCGACGATCCCGTCCGTGGCCGCCGTCTGCGTCTATCCGGCGCTCGTGGCCGAGGCGAAGGAGGCGCTCCGCGGCTCAACGGTCAAGGTTGCCAGCGTCGCGACCGGCTTTCCGTCCGGCCAGACGTTCCGCGACATCAAGACCGCGGAGGTGCGCGCCGCAGTCGAGGCGGGCGCCGACGAGGTCGACATGGTGATCGACCGTGGCGCGTTCCTGTCGGGCGACTACCTGACGGTCTTCGAGGAGATCGTCGAGGTCAAGGAGGCGGCCGGCGCGGCGCACCTCAAGGTCATCCTTGAGACTGGTGAGCTCGAGACCTACGACAACGTGCGACGCGCGAGCGTGCTCTCCATGGCCGCCGGAGCCGATTTCATCAAGACCTCGACCGGCAAGGTCACGCCGGCGGCCACGCTCCCGGTGACGCTCGTGATGCTCGAGGCGATCCGCGACTTCGAGCGCTCGACGGGGCGGCAGGTCGGGATGAAGCCCGCGGGCGGAATCCGGACCGCCAAGGAGGCGATCCAATACCTGGTCGTCCTCTACGAGACCCTCGGTCCGCGCTGGATGACGCCCGGCTGGTTCCGCTTCGGCGCGTCATCGCTGCTCAACGACGTCCTCATGCAGATCGAGTTCCAGCGCAGCGGCCGTTACCAGGATCCGGACGACTTCACGCTCGACTGAGCGAGTGGGGCGGCCGGTCGGCCCACTCGACCGAGCTGACCGCCGCCGATCTTCGCGCCCGGCCGAACCTATCCGCGCATCCGGCCGCGGCCGAAGTAGCCGAGCACGAACAGCACGATCAGCACGATGACGACGATGATGACGATGTTTTCCACGCTCATGGTCTCCTCATATTCGGGGATCCCGCGCAGGGTCCTGGCCTTGACGGTCGCGCGGGCGACCGCGAGGGCACAGCCGCATCGAGCGTGCGGCTGAGAGAAAGAATAGGCGTCCGCGCAACGCTCGACAATCTCGGCAGCATCACAAATCGGTGTTCCCCGGGCCGGGATGCCACTGGCGGGCTTCACGATCGGGTCACACGGCGACCGTGACGAATGGGCGATGGTGCCTGCCGTCACCGTCATCGACGATCCGGCGATGCGCCCCTTCGTGTTCGCTCTCGTGATCGCGCTCGCCTCGGTCGGCTGCGCCTCGGCCGGACCGGCCACGCTGGCGAGCGGCTCTGCGAGCCCAAGCCCAAGCCCAGCGACTAGCCCGAGCCCAAACCCAAGCACAAGCTCGCGCCCCGTCCCGACCACGGCGCCCGGTCTCGCGCGTCTCGAACCCGCCGACGGGGCCTATTTCGGCCTGAACCTCGACTGGGGGAGCGAAACCGCCCTGAAGGCCAGCCAAGACCTGGGCCGGACGCCCGCGGTGTGGGTCCAGTTCGCGCACTTTCCGCTCGACGACGGGGGGCGCGCCAATCTCGACGCGTTCATCGACCAGGTCGCCGCAGTCGGCGGGATCGGTCTGATCACGCTCGAGCCCCAGGACGGGCTGGCCGCCGTGACCGACGAGGCCGCCACCGATCTCGCCAGGTTGCTCGACGGCTACTGGAGGACCCAGGGCGTCCTCACGTTCGTGCGGTTCGCTCACGAGATGAATGGATCCTGGTATCCGTGGTCGCAGCAGCCAGCCGACTACATCGCGGCGTTCCGACGTGTCGCCGCCGCCGTCCACGCGGGCGCACCCGCCTCGGCGATGATCTGGGCCCCCAACCAGGGGAGCGGCTACCCGTTCCTGGGCGGCGCCTTCGCGGCGAGGCTCGGTTCTCCGGCGATCGCCGAGTTGGACACCACCGGCGACGGACGGCTGACCGCGGCCGACGATCCCTACAAGCCCTTTTACCCGGGCGACGACGCCGTCGACTGGGTCGGCATGAGCCTCTACCATTGGGGACTCGCGTACCCGTGGGGCGAGAACGAGTTGCCGCGACCCGGCTCGTTCGCGTCGATCCTTCGAGGCGAGACCATCGGGTCGCAAGCCCACCCGCTTGCCGTCCCGGACTTCTATGCCACGTACGCGGCCGGCCACGACAAACCGATGGCGATCGCCGAGACCGGAATCCTGTACGACCCCGCCTCCCAGACCGGCCCAACCGAGACAGCGCTCAAGACGGCCTGGTTCAACCAGGTCTTCGGGGCAGCGACACGGGCCGCATTCCCGCGAATCCGGATGGTCAACTGGTTCGAATGGCGGAAGCAGGAATCGGAGATCGGCAAGGTCATCGACTGGCGGCTCGGTTCGAACCCGAGCCTGGCGCGATCGCTCCTCAATGCGGCGCCCGATTGGCTCGTCTTCGCCCACCCGTAGCCGTCTCGTTACAACCTTTACGTCAACGTTAAGGTTATGGTATCATCGGGAGGAAATGCCCAATACCCATGCCCCGCAGGTTCGCCTGCTCAGAATCAACGAGGTCGCTGCCGAGACCGGCATGACGACCCGCCGGATTCGCTACTACGAAGAGGTCGGCCTTCTCGAACCGGCCGCGCGCTCCGATGGCGATTACCGCCTCTACGACGCGTCCGATCTCGATCGGCTCCAGTTCATCCGCCGGCTTCGCGACGACGCCGGCTTCTCGCTTGCGCAGATCGGCCAGCTGCTCGAGGACGAGGCGGCTCGTGAACGCAACCGCGAGCGACTCAGCCAGACGAACGACCCGGTGGAGCGGCGCGTCTACCTCCTCGATGCCGAGGAACGGGTCGAACGCCAGATCGCGCTCCTCGAGGCGAAGGCGAGCGGGCTGGCCCGCATGATCGACGAGGCTCAGGCTCGGCTGGGACGGATCCGCGGCCACCTCGCGGAGCTCGGTTCATGATCAGCATCGCCCTCTCGATCGGGCTGGTGGCAAGCTTGGTCGACCCGCAGGTCCTCCTGGCGATCTTCTCGCGGACGCAGGCCGGCGCCGCCGGATTCGAAGGCCGGGTCTCCACATCGCGACGGGTCGCCGCATGATCGACGGATCCCCCTTCAACCCACGCCGCCTCGCGCGCGCCGAAGGCATGAACGCGTTCCGCCACCGCAACTACCGGCTCTTCTTCGGCGGTCAGGCAATCTCGCTGATCGGCACCTGGATGCAGCAGGTCGCGCAGGCGTGGCTCGTCCTCGAGCTGACCCACGACCCGATCTGGCTCGGCATCGTTGCCGCCGCCCAGTACATCCCGGTCATGCTCCTCGGGCTGTTCGCCGGGGTCGCCGCGGACGCGCTCCCGAAACGGCGGGTCCTCCTCGGGACGCAGGCCTCGATGATGGTCCTGGCCGCAGTCCTTGCCGCGCTCGTCATCTCCGGCGTCGTCGAGGTCTGGATGATCCTGGGACTCGCGGTCCTGCTCGGGATCGCCAATGCCGTCGATATGCCGGTCCGCCAATCGTTTGCGGTCGAGCTCGTCGGGCGGGACGAGGTCTCCGGCGCGGTCGCCCTGAACTCAGCGATGTTCAATGCCGCCCGGGTCGTGGGGCCGGCCGCCGCCGGCCTCGCGATCGGCGCGTTCGGCGTCGGGCCGGCCTTCGCGATCAACGCCGTCAGTTTCCTCGCGGTGATCGTCGGCCTGCTGATGATGGACGACGAGCTGCTCCACGTTCCGACTCGCATTGCCCGGCCGGAATCGGCGCGGGCCGTTGTCGGCCACCTCAAGGAGGGGTTGGCGTATGTGCGCCAGACGCCCGTCGTCCTGCTTGCGGTCGTCGTCATCGGCACGGTCGCGACAGTCGGCATGAACTTCAGCGTGCTCATCCCGGCCTTCGCCGCAGAGGACCTTGCGAGCGATGCGTCCGGGTACGGGTTCCTGATGGCGGCGTCCGGGATCGGATCGCTCCTCGCCTCGATGCGGCTCGTGTTCGGGGGCCGGCCGCGGCCGCTCCGGTTGGTCACGGGCGCCCTGCTGCTCGGCGCGGCATCGATCGCCCTGGCCTTCACGCGCGTTTTCCCGGTCGCGATCGTGCTGATGCTCCTGGCCGGGTTCGGTTCCGTGCTGATGGCCGCAACCGGCAACACGACGATCCAGCTAGCGGTGCCGGACCACCTCCGCGGCCGCGTGATGAGCGTCTATACGACGGCCTTCAGCGCCTCCGTGCCGATCGGCGGGCTGGCGATGGGGGCGATCGCCTCATCGTTCGGCGTTGCGAATGCGATCGCGCTCGGTGGCGTGTTGACGGTGCTGATCAGCGCCGGGGCGCTCGCCTGGGTCCGCGGCCGTGACCTGCGGGCGATCCCGATGCCGGCCGCCGAGCCGCGAGCGGCGGGTACGGCTCCGAGCGTCGCGCGCACGCGCTGAGGCGACCGACCTCAGTCGCCCGGCGTCCCGAACACCAGCGACGCGTTGAGGCCGCCGAACCCGAACGAGGTCGAGAGGACGCGGCGGTAGACGCCGGTCCGGCCCTCGCGAAGGAGGCCGGGCAGGAGCGCCGCGATTTCCGGATCGGGATCGAACAGGTTCACCGACGCCGGTGCCCATCCGTCGCAGATGGCGAGCGCGCAGATCGCGGCCTCGATCGCGCCCGAAGCGCCCAGCGGGTGGCCGTAGAGCGCCTTCGTGCCACTGACCGGCACGGTGGCGGCCCGTTCGCCGAGGGCCAGCGCGATCGCCCGGGCCTCGGCAAGGTCGCCGATCGGGGTCGACGAAGCGTGCGCGCTGACGTAGTCGATCTCGGCGGGCTCGGCGGCGGCGTCTTCGAGCGCGATCGTTGCGGCGCGAGCCGCTTCGGTGCCGTCCGCGCGTGGCTGGACCATGTGGTGGGCGTCGGACGTCGCGCCGTAGCCTAGATCCCATAGGTTCTTGTCAAGGCCTGGCCTCCCACTGGGCGTCGAAATCCTTCCCGTTGCGCCAGACGCCCCAGACGATGCTGAGGGCCTTGCGCATGCAGTGGCCGAGGGCGTTCATCTTGCTCTTGCCGGCCTCCCGCTTCCGCCGATAGTGGGCGGCGATGACCGAGTTGTGGACCGTGCCCACGACCTCCATCCGGTAGGCCGCGGCTCGCAGGTAGGCGTTGC
>JBDTNS010000018.1:0-16494 GCA_039933675.1 Chloroflexota bacterium | reverse complement strand
TGAACCATTCCGGCCACCGCGTCACGTCGTCGACGAACGGCCAGATCCGCTCGGGCGGCGCCTCGATCCGCCTCGACCGCACGAATTCGATCATCGTCGGTTCTCCTCGCGGCGCCAGACTTCCTGCCGCACTCGCCCGCGACTCAGGGTCGGACGACCACTCTACGCCGCCGTTTCGAGCCGCTGATCGACTTGAGTCGTCGCCGCAACCGGATCGGGGCAACGGCCGCGACATCGAGCCGTGTTACAGCGAGGAATCGCAGGAACCGCGCCATGCCGGCGGCGAGTGCCTCGGCGAACGCCTCGTCTCGATCGAGGGTCGGCTCCTCCAGCCAGAGCCCGTTGATGACGAGCGTGCCGGTCGCCCGGTCGAGCTTCGGATCGAACCGACCGACGAGGCGGTCGCCCCACAGGATCGGCATCGTGTAGTAGCCGAACCGCCGTTGTTCGACGGGCTTGTAGACCTCCCAGGCGTAATCGAAGCCGAACAGTGGCTTCGCGCGACCGCGGGCGCTGACCGGGTCGAGCGGCGAGAGGAACGTCGCCTCCTCCGTGGTCGTTGTCTCGAGCGAGGCCCAGTCGGCCGGCACGCCCCCGGTCTCGAGCTCGGCGAGGAGTGGCGCATCGGCTCCAGGGGCCAGCTGCATCGGCCGCCACCCCTCGACGCGAACCTCGATGAGCGAGCCGTCGTCGACTCGGCGGGCGGTCCATTCGGTCAGCTCGGCGGCCGAGACCGGCCGTCTGAGGTAGTTGGCCATGCCGGTGAACCTGCCCAGTCCGGCGGCCGCCACGTACTTGCGAAGGAGCATGTCGTCGCCTTCAGCGTCATCGATCACGCGCAGCGCCGATGCCGGCGCCACCGCCTCGGTGAGTGCATAGACCCGCTCGAACCGATCGCGCCGCGTGACCATCGCTTCGCCGACGCGCCACAGGAAATGGAGCGCGAGGGCGCTGTCCTTCCGTCCGCGGTAGTCGTCGATGCGCGTGCGGGTCCCCATCTCGAAGGAGCGGTTGCTGACCTCACCCCGCTCGCGGAGGACGGTCCGCATCTCCTCGATCGCCCTGCCGTGCTCGCGCTGGACGTCGAGCCAGTGGCCATGCTCGCGTTCTCGCCGCATGATCACCCGGAAATACGGCAGCTCTTCGATGGGCCGGACCGCCAGCCAGCCGCCCCACTCGAAGAATTCGCGACGCTCGTACGTGAGCTTCGCCCAGTCGTCGATCGTGTAGTCGATCACCCGGCTGTGGAGGATCAGGTCGTGCGCCCGGGCGACGACGACGAGGGGGTCGAGCTGGAGATCCTCCATCGCCCGCATTGCGGTACCGGCACCCTCGATCCCGCGCCAGCGTCGCCCCGGCCACAACCCCTGGCGGCCCATGACGAATCGTCTTGCCGTCAGCACGGAGATCTCGAGCACCATCGCCTAGCATCGTACGGTGCCGGATCAGAAAATTGGTGCTTGCAGGGGGGTATGCAGATCAATCCGGCTGGTTTACCATAGGCACGGTAAAAGGCCATGGAATCGTCCGTGGTCAGCAACGTAGCTCGACGCAAACTCGGACTCCTCTCACGACTGACGCGAGAAACCCGATGGGATCGCGTTGGCTATCGAGAGGAGTTTTCGTTTTCGTGTACAACGACAAGAACCTGACCTGCGCGGACTGTTCACAAGAGTTTGTGTTCACCGCTTCCGAGCAGGATTTTTATTCGCAGCGCGGCTTCACCGAGCCTCGCCGCTGCCCCTCCTGCCGAGCAAGCCGCAAGGCCGCTCGTAACAGCGAGGGCGGTGGCAGCTCGTACAGCTCCGGCGGCGGTTATAGCTCGGGCGGCTACTCCAGTGGCGCCGGCAGCTATGGCGGCGGCGGTGGCGGTGGTGGCGGCTACGACCGTGGCCCCCGCGAGATGTTCGCGGCCACCTGCTCGTCCTGTGGCAAAGAAGCCCAGGTCCCCTTCCGGCCGACCAGCGGCAAGCCTGTCTACTGCAGCGACTGCTTCCGTAGCCAGCGCGGCGGCTGACCTAGTCCTCTCGGTGTGGGTCGCAGTGCGACCCGCCTGAACCAGCGTGATCTCGACCCGGGTCGTCAGTCGACCCGGGTCGTTCCATGTCCGGGACCTGCACGTCCCGGGGCCGGCGGTCGCGGCTGCGGCCTTAACCCGCTCTTCACGGCCTGGCGCCATCGTCAGGGCAGATCGACATCCCCACATATGGAAGGAGTCCGACCGTGCAATCCGTGCAGACCGCTCGAAACGTGGGAGCCCGTAGCCGGCACCTCGTCCTGAGCGCGGCGCTGGGCCTCAGTGTCGTGACGGCCGCGCTTGTCGTCCCGACCGCCGCGTTGGCGGCCGAGCCCACAGCGACAACCGCTACGACCACGACGACGACCTGCGACGAGGGGCGCTGGCCCGCTTCCGTCCAGGGCCAGCCGCTCGCCTTCCACACCGGGGCCCGTGCCGGCGGCTACCTGTGGCATAGCGCCACCGGCTGGCACATCCGTTTCACCCATGTCGGCTCCGCGAAGGTCGTGTTCAGCGGGACGATCGTCTCGAACACCCCGTTGACCGTCCACCCATACCTCCTGGAAGCTGGTGATTCGTTCGCGCTGAGCACCGACGGGAAGACGCTCACCTATCGCTTCGCGAACCGCGGCCGGATCGACGGTCTCGACTTCCGAACTGCGTGCGCCACGCGCCTCTGGTTCAAGGGGTCGATGGCCGGCGTCAAGCTCCCGACCAGCCGGATCTGGATCGGCCACTGGGGCCGCCATCCGCTCCAGAACCCGTTCGTCGTCCTGCGCAACCAGTAGCGCGCCGTTGAGATCAAATGACCCGGGCCCCTCGTCGCGGCCCGGGTCATTTGATTCCCGGTCGGACCGCCCAGCAGCCGCCGTTGCGAGCCCACGCGACGCTACCATGAGGCGATCGACGGACAGCTGACGCCAGGGCGGGACGCGGACGAGGACGCCTCGTGGTTCGAGGCCTCGATCCCGGACCTCGAGGCGCTCATGGAATCGGGGCGGCTCAGCAGCGCCGAGCTGACCGCTGCCTACATGGGCCGGATCGCCAAGCTCGATCCCCTGCTCCACTCGGTCATCGAGACGAACGCCGACGCGCCCGAGATTGCGGCACGCCGTGACGCCGAACGACGCGCGGGTCGGCTCCGCGGTCCGTTGCACGGCATCCCCGTCCTGCTCAAGGACAACATCGCGACCAAAGACCGGATGGAGACGACCGCGGGCTCCCTCGCACTCGTCGGGAGCCGGGTCCCGCGCGACGCGACGATCGTCAGGCGGCTTCGGGCGGCCGGGGCGGTCGTCCTCGGCAAGACCAACCTCTCCGAGTGGGCGAACTTCCGGGGAATCGTCCCGCCGGCCGTCACGGAACGCTCGCTCTACCTGAACGGCTGGAGCGCGCGCGGCGGCTACACGCGCAACCCGTACGTCCTCGATGCCGACCCGTGCGGTTCGAGTTCGGGTGCGGCGGTGGCGACGGCCGCGAACCTCTGCGCCATCTCGGTCGGCACCGAAACCGACGGCTCGATCGTCTGCCCGTCGGGGAGCAACGCGATCGTCGGGCTCAAACCCACGGTCGGGCTCGTGTCGCAGGCCGGGATCGTCCCGATCGCGCACAGCCAGGACACCGCGGGCCCGATGGTCCGGACCGTCACCGATGCCGCGATCGTCCTCAACGTCCTGCGCTCCCCGTTCGGGCCGGTGCTCGGGCAGGGCCTGCCGCGCGACTACCGGCGCTTCCTTCGACGCGGCGCCCTGCGCGGGGCGCGGATCGGCGTCGATCGCCGGCTCTTCTCCGGCGAGTCGGCCGATGACTCCCGCAATGCCGTGACGGAACGAGCGCTCGACACGCTCCGCGCGCTCGGCGCCACGCTCGTCGACCCGATCGAGCCGCCCGACACGAAGGCGATCGGCGAGGATGAGCTGACAGTCCTGTTCACCGAGTTCAAGGTGGGCATCGAGACATATCTCGCCGGGCTCGGGCGGACGTCGATGCGCACGCTCACCGACCTGATCGCCTTCAACGATGCGCATTGCCACGACGAGCTGCGCTCGTTCGGCCAGGAGCTCTTCCACGTCGCAGACGCGACCGGCGGCCTCGACGACCCTGCGTACCGCGCGGCTCGCGCGCACTGCCTCCAGGTGACGCGGACGGACGGGATCGACCGTATCCTCGCAGCGGACGCGCTCGACGCGATCGTCGGGCCGGCGTATGGGGACTCGTCGGCGCCGGCCGTCTCTGGCTACCCGGTCATCTCCGTCCCGACCTGGACGACCGACGATGGACGGCCCGGCGGCGTCTGGCTCTCCGCGGGGTTCCTCGCCGAGCCGACGCTCCTCGCGTTCGCGTTCGATCTGGAGCAGGAGATCGGCCGTCGTCCGCGACCGGGCTTCAAGGGGAACGTCCCGGCCTTCCCGCCCGATGCCGGAATCTGCGCGATCCCGGCCGCTTCGCGCCCGTGGACCCGGCGGAGCGATCTGCCGGCCGATCTCTGAGACCGGCCCGGAGCGAGGTCAGGCGAGCTCGTCCACGTCGATCGAGACGGGCAAGGCGAATCCGACCTCGGTTCCGCCGCCCTCGCGTGGGTGCGCCCAGATCCGGCCGCCGAGTGCGTCCACGACCCGCTGGCAAAGCGCCAGACCGATCCCGAGTCCGTTCGCGGCCGAGCGTGCTGCGTGCGACCGGTAAAACGGCTCGAACATGTGGGCTGCGGTGACATCGTCGAGACCGATCCCGCGATCGAGGACCACGGTCTGGATCTCGTCCCCGGCCTCGCTGATGCGCACCTCGACCACGGAGCTCGCATCGCTGTACTTGACCGCGTTCCAGAGGAGATTGTCGATGAGGAGGCCGAGGTAGGTCTCGTCGGCCTCGACGATGGCGCGCGGTGGCCGCCCGATCAGCTCGACGGCACGTCCCGGGTGGCGCGCCCGGAACGACTCGATCAGCCGCTCCACGACGAGCGCGAGAACCTGCGGTTCGAGGTCGGCCTGTGAGCCCGATCCGAGGCGGGTCAGGTGGAGGAGGTTCTCGATGATGCCGTGGAGACGGTCGGCATCGGTTGCGATGTCGGCGAGCATCGTCTCCCGCACCGCCTCATCGAGCACGGCACCGCGCGTCTGGAGGAGCCGGGCATTGCCGAAGATCGTCGTGACCGGGGTCCGCAGCTCATGCGAGACGAGCCCGAGGAACTGGTCCTTGACGGCGTTCGACGCTTCGAGCGCGTCGACGGCATCCCGGACCGCCTGTTCGGCGTGATGCCGCTCGGTGATATCGATGAGCACGTTGACCGCGCCGATCAGAACGCCGGCGTCATCGAACAGCGGCGTCGGGTAGGCCACGAAGGTGACCTTGGTGTCGTCCGGGCGAACGGCGATCGCCTGCCCGCCACGGACCGCTCGCCCCTCCTTGAGCGTGATTGCCATCGGGCATTCGTCGTGGCGCATCGGGCGCTCGTCGAGCCACAGCAACCGGAGCGAGCCGCACCATTCCTCGCCGAGCGCCGGACGGCGCCCCCAGAACTCCGCGGCGGCGGCGTTGAAGAACGTGATCCGACCGTCCGCGTCGGTCGTATAGACGGCGACACCGAGCGCATCGAGGAAACGGCGATAGCGCTCCGCGCGCCGTCGAGCCGAATGCGCCGAGCCGCCAGAGGACGCGGGCTTGCCTCCGGCGAGGATGCGCAACAGATGCGTGTCCAGCGCCGGGTTCGGAAGCGGCTGCGATGCGGTCGAAGCGGCGCGAATGACCATGAAGTTCCGCCATGCGGTTGAAGGCCAAGGGCGAGTCTACGGACGCCAGCGGGCGCCGCGCCAGTCATTGGGGGAGAATGCAAGGAAGTCGTAACGCGGCGACCGTCGAGCGCCCGACCGGTGCAACTGGTTGTCACCCGACTCTCACGATGCGGGCGCACGCTGCCGGACAGGGGTCCGCCGTGGGCCGCAGCAGGGAGTGAACGTGCGAGAACGAGGCGTCCAATCGCGCCGGGTGAACCCGGGGCCGGTCCAGCCGGCCCGCCGGCCAGGTCCGCCGCCCAGTAGTGGCAGCAATTTCTGGCAGGTCCTTGCGATCCTCGCCCTCATCGCGGCAACCGCCGGTTGGACGACGGTTGGGGTGATCGCCCTGCGCGCGCCGTCGACCGCGGTCGTGGCCTCCCCGACCGACTCGTTCGATCCGAACGCCAGCGACGGGAGCCTCGCGAGCGATCCACCGATCGCGGACACACACGATGCGCCCCAGCTCGAAGCCGTTCTTCCAACCACGATCAACGGAACGACGCTCGCGAGCCAGAGCTGGACCGCGGCAGAGGAAGGGATTCTCAACGGCGACGAGTGGAGCGCGTCGATGACGAAGTTCCTGACCACTGCCGGCAAGACCTCGGCCGACCTGCTCATCGCCCAGGCGATCGACCCGAACCAGGGCATCGACGTCAGCATTGCGGCCTACCAGATCGCGGGAACCCAGCCGAGCGCGCTTCGCGACGCCCTCGTCGCGGCGTGGAAGAGTCAATACGCGCAGATGACATTCAGCGAAGTGACACTCGCCGGAAAGACGGTCACAAAGGGGGTTGGGACGGACCTGCCGAGCAGTTATCTCTATCTCGATACCGACGTCGTCTACGACATCGAGACGACCGACGAGGCGCTGGCATTGGCGGCGCTTGGCCAGATCCCGCCCGTTGCGTCGGGCGCGCCGGCGTCGGGCGCGCCAGCCGCATCGCCGGCGACATCGGACGCACCCGCGCCGAGCTGATTCGAGCGGTCGGGCGTGCGCCTCAGGGACGAGCGCCAGGATCGATCCCGGCCCGGTCAGTTCGCGACGCGTTAGTCGCGGTTCGAACGACGCGGGCGCTCGTCCTTCGGGGGACGCGGTTCACGGCCGGGACGCGGGGGACGCGGCGCCGTCCCGGGCGCCATGTCCGGTCGTCGTTCTTCCGGGGCACGGGCGCGCGCGGCCGCGACGGATTCGGCGAACGCCTTGGCCGTGGCGGTCGGCAGGCTGCCCAGCCAGGCGGCCTCGATCTGCTTGACCCGCTCGGTCTCCGCCGTTCGGCGCTCGCGTTCGTGCTTGGAATGCCTCGCCACGATCCGTCCTTTCAATGCATCGCCGATGGATGCGTTGACGGGAGTGTACCCGACGTCGCGCCGGGAACCACCGGACGGCGCGTCGCCTATCCTTCGCGCGTGAGTCTCTACACGCTGGACGACACGCACGAACTGATTGCTCCCGTCCTCATTGCCGCGTTCGACGGCTGGGTCGACGCCGGGATGGCGGCGACGACCGCGCTCGGGATCCTGGCCGATGACGGGACGACGGTCGCGACATTCGATGCCGACCGGCTCTTTGACTACCGAGCGCGCCGGCCGCCGCTCGAGATCGTCGACGGTCGCCTCACCGAGCTGACCTGGCCCGAGCTCGTTCTGCGCCGGACGCGGCTCGAGGAGCGCGACGTCCTGATCCTCGTGGGGCCGGAACCCGACTACCGCTGGCGCGCGTTCGCCGCCGACGTCATCGGCCTCGCGGCGCGGCTCGGCGTGGTCGAGTGGATCAGCCTCGGGGCGATCCCGGCCGCCGTCCCGCACACCCGCCCCGTCCCCATCCTCGGGACCGAGGCGTCGCCGGGGCTGCTCCGCGGAGAGGTCGTGGCCGGTCCGGACGGGACCCTGCGCGTCCCGTCCGCCCTCGTGTCGGCGATCGAGATCGAGATCGCGGCATCGGGGATCGCGGCGCTTGGCTATTTCGCGCAGGTCCCCCACTACGTCTCGGGTCCGTACGCCACGGCCGCGGTCGCCCTCCTCCGGACGCTCGGTCATCACCTCGGCGTCTCGATCGCCGTGGGCGAGCTGGCCGGCGAGGCGAGGGAGCTGCGAACCCGGCTCGACACCGCGACCGGACTCGACGAGACGACGCGGACCTACGTCGAGCGGCTCGAGACGATGTACGACGAGCAGCGGCTGCCGTCGGGCGACGACCTCATCTCCGATATCGAGCGGTTCCTGCGCGACCAGGGTGGCGCGACGCGCAGCTGATGAGCGGCTCGTTCGCAACGTCGTTGCGACACCGGGCCTGTCACCAGTGGGCACCCGTAGGGGCGACGCTCCGTAAGATCGAGTCCTGTCTCCCGTATTGAGGCGCCCCCATGACCTTCAATCCGAATGCCTCGCTCGACCCGGGCCAGATCACCGATCGGCGCGGCATGGGTCGCGGTGGCGGGGTCCTCGTCGGCGGCGGCGGCGCGATCGGCATCGTTCTGCTGATCGCCTATACCCTGCTCGGCGGCAACCCGAGTGACCTGGGCCCGATCCTCGATCAGGGAACCGTGACCGGCCCGGGCGGCTCCGCGCTTGCCACGGACTGCAAGACCGGCACGGACGCGAACGCGCGCGACGATTGCCGCATCCTCGGCTATGTCAACAGCGTCCAGAAGTATTGGACCGACGAGTTCGCCACGTCTGCCGGCGCGGGCGCCTACCAACCGGTGAACACGGTCCTGTTCACCGGTCAGACGACCACAGGATGTGGCAGCGCGAGCTCCGCCAGCGGTCCGTTCTACTGCCCGACCGACAAGCTCGTCTACCTTGACCTCGACTTCTTTGCGCAGCTGCGCACCCAGTTCGGGGCCAAGGGCGGCTCGCTCGCACAGGGCTACGTGATCGCCCATGAGTACGGCCACCACGTCCAGGACCTGCTGGGTAACCTCCAGAGCGCCAGCGGCGGCACAGGGGCGACGGGCGGTTCCGTCCGGATCGAGCTCCAGGCCGATTGCTTCGCCGGCGTCTGGGCGAACCATGCCGCCAGCACCGGGTTGCTCCAGCCGTTGACGGACGCGCAGATTGCGGACGCCCTCGATGCCGCGTCGGCCGTCGGTGACGACCGAATCCAGCAGTCGACGACCGGCCAGGTCAACCCGGATTCGTGGACCCACGGCTCTGCCGCCCAGCGGCAGAAATGGTTCGGAACCGGCTACAAGACCGGGGATCCGGCCGGCTGCGACACGAGCGGGGCGCTCTGAAAGGGGGTCCATACCGGAGACCCGATATCGTTCGGTCGTGACCTACGACCGCCGGATATCTCGACGGGCGTTGCTCGGGGCGATGGCCGCCGGCTCCGTGGCGGCCGGACTGGCCGCCTGTGGCGGCGTCTCCCCCTCGACCGGGCCTGCGCCAGGCGGCCAGAGCGCGACGCCGAGCACCGTAAGCAGCTCCACGCCAGCCTCGGCGCCGCCGAGCAGGACACCTCCTGCCGCCACGCCCTCGGCCGACCCGGCCAAGCTGCGCGCCAAGATCGCCCGGATGCTGCTCTTCGGGTTCCGGGGTCTCACGATCGGCCCGAACGACCCAATCACGCGGGCCATCACGGGCGGACTCGGGGGCGTGATCCTGTTCGATCGGGACCAGATGACCGGCGGTAAGCGCAACATCGCCTCTCCCGCGCAGCTCGCGGAGTTGACCACGGCCCTCCGCGCGGCGGCATCCAGCCCGCTGCTCATCGCGCTCGACCAGGAGGGCGGCCGGGTCTCGCGGCTCAACCCCGCGATGGGGTTCCCGGCAACCAAGACGGAGGCCGCCATCGGCGCCACCAGTGACCCGGCCATCGCGCACGCGGCCGGGTTGGCAATGGGCCGGACGATGGCGAAAGCGGGCGTCAACTTCGACCTCGCGCCGGTCGTCGACGTCAACGTCGACCCGCGCAACCCCGCGATCGGGGCGCTCGACCGGAGCTTCTCCGCGGATCCCTCGATCGTCGCCGCGCTGGCCGAGGCCGAGATCCGCGGCTTGCACGAGGCGGGCATCCGGTCCGCGATCAAGCACTTCCCGGGGCTCGGGAGTGCGGCGGCCAACACGGACTTCGCGGTCGTCGACGTGACGAAGACCTGGACCGAGATGGAGCTCGAACCGTTCCAGACGCTGATCGGTCTGGACCTGCCGGACGCGATCATGAGCGCGCACATCCTCGATCGCCGGCGCGACCCCGATGCGCCGGCATCACTCTCGCCCGCGACCGTCGACGTCCTGCTCCGCGGGCGGCTCGGCTGGTCGGGCGCGGTCATGACCGACGACCTCGGCGCCGTCGCGATCACGTCGCGGTTCAGCCAGGCCGAGGCGATCGCCAAGGCGATCGAGGCCGGCAACGATCTCCTGACCTTCGCCAACCAGGCGACCTACGTCCCCGACCTCGCCGAGCACGTCATCGACACCATCGTCGGGTTCGTCGCGTCCGGGCGAGTCTC
Organism: Chloroflexota bacterium; assembly: GCA_039933675.1. Classification (GTDB taxonomy): domain Bacteria; phylum Chloroflexota; class Limnocylindria; order Limnocylindrales; family CSP1-4; genus SPCO01. The sequence continues at coordinate 6,253 of JBDTNS010000018.1, read as the reverse complement.
GGAGTCACGCATCGACCAGTCGATCGCACGACTCGACATCCTCGCGGCCGGTCCGCGCGGCTGATGGCCCGAGTCAGCCGCCGGTGGTCAACCTCGGCACGACCGAGCTCGCCATCCGCTCCTCGAACCGGTGCGCGGCCTCGTCGAGCGTCGCGAGGTGCTCGGTGAGCCGGACGCGTGCCGCCTCCGCCTTCGCATCGAGGTTGGTCAGGTCGAAGATCCGCCAGTGGCGCAGGATCGGCATGAGCACCTCGTCTCGGTGGACGCGAATGTCGTAGATTCCGGCCTTCGCGATCTGGGCGGCCTTGCGCACGAAGCCCGGGATCCCGGCGCCCGGCATCTGGAAGGCGAGCACCTCGTCGACGATCGCGCACACCGCGGCCGACGGCTCGATGACGAGCGCGGCGGCGAGGATGTCGCGGTAGAAGACCATGTGGAGGTTCTCGTCGGCGGCGATCCGGACCATGATCTTGTCGGCGACCGGGTCGTCTGAATAACGGCCCGTGTTGCGATGCGCGATCCGCGTCGCGAGCTCCTGGAAGGCGACGTAGGCGAGACCGCGCAGGGTGTCGGGCGAGTCGTGGTCGTAGCCCTTCTGCAACTGGGTCATCCGTCCCCGCTCGAGCATGACCGGGTCGATGTTGCGGGTGACCGTCAGGTAATCGCGCAGGACGATCGCGTGGCGTCCCTCCTCTGCCGTCCAGCGACCCACCCAGTTGATCCATGCGCCGTCCCCTGCCCCGAACATCCCGTGGATGAGCCGGTGATAGCTCGGTAGGTTGTCCTCGGTCAGTAGACCGATCTCGAAGGCGGTCTGGGCGACACCGGTGAGCCGCGGCTGGTCGGGCGTCCAGGGCTCCTTGTCGAAGTCGCGCCCGAGCCGGTACGGAATGAAGTCGTGCGGGAACCACTCCTGCGCCACCGAGGCGTGCCGGTTGTAGAGCCGCCCGGCCTCGGGTTCGAGTTCGTGCAGGAGCGAGCGTTCGTCATAGTCGGTCATCGGGCAAGCCTAGCCTCGTTGACGCATGAGCATTCGTGAGACGTGTGCGCATCTGCAGGGGCCGCCGGGGCCGAGGAGTCCGGTACGCTCTGCCTCGTGATGCGCACGGTGATCGCGACTCGTTACGTGACGCCCCTCCGTGAGGGCGGCTCGCTGCCGGGCCTCGTCGAGGCCGACGACGACGGGCTGTACGTCGTGAAGTTCCGAGGCGCCGGGCAGGGTCCCCGCGCGCTCGTCGCTGAGTGGCTGGCGGGCGAGCTCGCGCGGGCGATCGGGCTGCCGGTCCCGGATCTCGTCGGGGTGGAGGTCGACCCGACGCTCGGCGACGCCGAGCCTGACGAGGAGATCCACGATCTCTTCAACGCGAGCGGCGGGCTCAACGTCGGGATGGACTTCCTGCCCGGGGCGCTTACGTTCAATCCCGCCGCGACGACCGCGCGCGACGTGATCGAGCCGGCCTTCGCAGCTGACGTCGTGTGGCTCGATGCGCTCGTGACCAACCCCGATCGCTCCCCGCAGAACCCCAATCTCCTCGTCTGGCACGGCCGTCCCTGGCTCATCGATCACGGCGCCGCGCTGTACATCCACCACACGTGGCGCGACCCCGATGTGCACGCCCGGCGGCCATTCGAACAGATCGGCAAGCACGTGCTCCTGCCGTACGCCGACTCGATCGAGGCCGCCGACCGCCGCCATGTCGCTCGGCTCGACAAGGAGCTGCTGACCGACATCGTCGCGGCACTCCCCGACGCGTGGCTGCCGGACGACGCGGCGATCGGCGCTGCCGAGGCCCAACGGCTCGCCTACGTCCGTTACCTCACCCTGCGGCTGACCGCGCCGCGAGCCTTCGTAGCGGAGGCGGACCGTGCCCGAGCCGCCGCGTAACGGCTTCCAGTACGCGATCGTGCGGCTCCTGCCGAGCATCGAGCGCGGGGAGTGCCTCAATGTCGGGGTGATCGTGCTCTGCCGGCCACAGCGCTTCCTCGGGGCACGTATCGCCCTCGATGAAGTTCGGCTCGCCGCGCTGGCGCCCGGCCTGGATGCGGCGACGGTGCGGCCCCATCTCGATGCCATCGAGCGGATCGCCGCCGGGGACCCGAGCGCCGGCCCGATCGCGCAGCTCGGTCAGGCCGAGCGGTTCCACTGGCTGGTCGCCCCGTCGAGCACGATCATCCAGGTGTCGGACGTGCACACCGGGCTATGCGACGACCCGACGGCCGAGCTCGACCACCTCGTGGCGACGCTCGTCGCCTAGCGCGGGTCGGTCCTCGCGGACAACCGCGTCTCGGCATCGGCGACGGCATCCTCGAGCGTTCCACCGCCGCGTGGTGCCGACGCGATCTCGATGCACAGGGCGACGCCGTCCGAGCGTCCATCGGGGTCCGCGCTGAAGGCTCGCACGAGGCGCTCGCTGAGCGTCCGCGCGGCACGCCCGCCGGTCTCGGGGAGGAGGATCCGGAAGCTCAAGACAGCACTGCGAACGGCCCGATCGGTTTCGCGCCCCTCGGCCCGGATGACCGTCGCGATCGACTTCGCCGTGCGGTCGACGGCGAGGTCGTGCGGGCGACCGGTGAGGCCGATCAGCAGGACGGAAACCGGGCGTCCGTAGCGGGCGTGTCGGGCGGCCTCGAAACGAAGCGCGGCATTCCAGTCCTGGCGGGTCTCGAGCTCGAGTGGGCGCCGGACCCGGTCGGCGTGCGGCGCCCCGTTTCGCGGCGGGTTGGCCGGTCCCTCGAGGAAGGCCTCGATGTGTTCCGCCGTCCGGTCATCCACCGTCGCATGGTGGTGCTCGGGAAGCACAAACTTCTTCGCTCGGCGCGGGCGGGGAGGCTTCGAGGGGACGGCGTGATCAGCGAGGTCGGGCACGGGGCGCAAAGTGTAGCGCCGACCGCCGGATCAGGCCGCGAGGTCCTCGAAGGTGACCTCGATGAGCGGACTGTCCGCGATCATCGCCTCGAGGTCCTGCCTGGTCCAGACCCTGACGATCTCGGCAAAAACGACGCTGCGCTCGGCCTCGTCGGTGATGATCCGGGCCGTCGCCGGGAGGTCCGCCGCGATCGATCCCTTCAGATGGAAGGTGAACGCCGGATCCTCCGCCAGGTTGCGCAACCAGGCGCGCGTGTGACCGGGGTGGGGCGATCCGCTGATGTAGACCCGCCCGCCGAAGTTGTGGAAGACGAGCTCGATTCGGCGCGCCTCGCCCGAGACGCGTCCGGTGGTCGTGATGTCAATGAGATGGCCCTGGGCGAGCGCCCGGCGAACCTGATCGTTCATGGTCGGCTCCGATCGTTGCGTGAGCAACCAACGGTACACCTTGGCCGGGGGAGGCGCAACCGCGTCAGCCGCCGGAGGCCTCGCGCATGGCCGCCTTCCTGGCGCGCTTGCCCGCCTGGTAGGTCGCGAGCGCCTCGGCCGAATCCACGTCGCCCAGCGTGGGCCAGGTCGGGGCCACCGCGTCGTAGCCGGGCGGCCGGACGCCGAACCGATTGCCGAGGACCGCGATCAGCGACTTCGCCTTCATCTCGCCGATCCCGGGCAGCCCGAGGAGTCGCTTCTCGAGCGCGGGACCGTCGGGCGCCTCGCGCCAGATGCGGCCCGCGTCGTTGCCGTAATTTGCGGCGATCGCGGCCGCCAGTGCCTGGACCTTCGTGGCCATGGCGCCCGGGAACCGATGGAGCGCCGGGCGCTCTCGGAAGATCGCGTCAAGGTCGCCTGGGTCCATTGCGGCGATCTTCGCCGCGTCGAGGTATCCGAGCCGTTGCTTGAGCTCGGCCGGGCCACTAAACGCCTTCTGCACCGTGACCTGCTGATCAAGCGCAAACCCGATCAGGAGGGCGAGTGGGTCCTCGGCCAGGAGCCGGTCTGCGTCGGGATCGCCGGTGAAAGGCAGCGAGGCGGGTGTCGTCATCGCGCCATGGTAATCGCTCGTCGCTCGATCGAGCGCGATCGTTCAGGTTGCGCGAAAGGCATTCGCGGTCAAGCCGAGGCTGCCGACGACCGACCGGTAGTAGCGGCCCGGTGAGCTCGGGTCCATCCAATCCCGGTAGGTGCCGTTGCGCACCGACTGGAACTGGAAGTCGTATGCGCCGCTCCAGGCCGCCGTGGCCTGGAACGTCTGACTCATCGTCCGGCTCGTCTTGAACAGCGAATAGATGAGCGGCTGCGCATTGGTGATCCCCTCGGCGAAGACCGCCCGCGCGCCTGCGCGCAGGAACCCCGATGCATAGTTGTCGACGCGCTGCCTGGCGACGGACTGGGTGGGGTTGGCTGAGCCCCACTCCGAGTTGCCCGATGCGTAGCAGAGGCGGTTCAGGATGACGACGGCGTTGGGGGCGAGCTTGACCTGGGTCTCGATGTAGTACTCGCCCCAATACTTCGTGTTCGAGTTGCCGGCGCCTGCCGTCGCGTTGAGACCGAACCCGTCACGCTTGTACCGGTCGAAGACGCCATACGAACTCGGCGAGCCGTTGCCGTGGCCGAGGTAGATGACGAGCTTGGCGCCCTGGATGGCAGCCTTCACCCCCGCCCACGTCGCATTCGGGCTGTAGAGCTCCACCACGGTGGCCCCGTAGGAGCGAGCCTGCGCCGCGTAGCGCTTGGCGTTGTAGATGTAGTTGGCCGTGCTGGACTCGACCGGTCCGACGATGACCACGACCTTCATGCCCGCCGCCGCCGCGGGGGAGGGATCCGCCATGCCCACGAGTGCCATGCACCCGAACAGGAGTCCGAGGACGGTCAGTCGCAGCGATCGCGCGGTTCGAACGGATGACGCCCGTTGGGCGCCGGTTGCCTGGACTCGCAAAATTCATGCCTCCTGTCTGCCGGAACATCGCGCGATGAGCGTGCGATGACGGTGGGTGTGATGTCGGCCCCGGCGAGGAAGGGATGTGCGAGACGTCCTCGGCCGGGCGCGATGGGGACGCGTCGAGACCGCGTGGCAGCTGAGCAAGAAGGACGATGGCGCCTGGTCGGTTGGGGGACCGACCGGACAGGTTCCTGCCGTGGGGGGCGGCGTTCTTCTGTTGAGCCCTGTCTTCGGTGGGTTGCCGGGGAACCTCTTGAGTATGGCTACCTGCCCGACATCTGTCAGCCCGCACCATGGTCCCGAGAGGCGCGGCCGATATCTGGCGGGATTTCGGCTATGCTCGACACGGCCCTTCGTCCGTCCGCGTCCATCGACGCGCGGAGCGCAGGCCGCCGTCGCGCTCCCACCGGTGCCCGCGACGGGACCGAACAGGAGCAACACGCTTGACCTTCGATTCACTCGGCCTGTCGGCCGATCTCGTGCGCATGGTCGCCGAGGAGGGGTACGAGACCCCGACACCCGTCCAGTCCGCGGCCATCCCGCTCGTCCTGGCGGGTCGCGACGTCCTCGCCGCCGCGCAGACCGGCACCGGCAAGACCGCCGCCTTCGTCCTGCCGATCCTCGATCGCCTGCGAGCGCAGGCCAACACCAGCTTCTCGCCTGCCCGTCACCCGGTGCGCGTCCTGATCCTCGTCCCGACCCGCGAACTCGCGATGCAGGTCGATGCCAGCGTGCAGACCTACGGGCGGACCGTTCCGCTCCGCTCGACCGTCGTCTATGGCGGGATCCCGATGGACCCCCAGATCAAGGCGCTCCGCGGCGGGATCGAAATCCTCGTCGCCACCCCGGGCCGGCTGCTCGACCTCGTTGGCCAGAAGGTCGCGAACCTCGGACAGGTGGAGATCCTTGTCCTCGACGAGGCGGACCGCATGCTCGATATGGGCTTCCTCCCCGACATCCAGAAGATCATCGCGCTGCTTCCGACCAAGCGACAAAACCTGATGTTCTCGGCGACCTTCTCCGACGACATCCGGCGGCTGTCGGGCGGGATCCTGCGCGACCCCGCGACAGTCGAGGTCGCCGCACGGAACACGACCCTCGAAGCGATCCACCAGCTGGTCTACCCGGTCGATCGCGATCGGAAGGAGGCGCTCCTGGCGCACCTGATCCGCAAGAACGACCTGCGCCAGGTGCTCGTCTTCACTCGCACCAAGCGCGGCGCCAGCCGGCTGGCGACGCGCCTCGATCGCGAAGGTCTCGATGCCGTCGCGATCCACTCGGATCGATCGCAGCCGGAACGGACCCGGGCGCTCGAGGGCTTCAAGTCGGGCGAGATTCGGGTGCTCGTCGCAACCGATGTCGCCGCACGTGGCCTCGATATCGAGGACCTTCCGGCCGTCGTGAACTTCGAACTGCCGTGGAACCCGCAGGACTACATCCATCGCATC
>JBDTNS010000017.1:0-16765 GCA_039933675.1 Chloroflexota bacterium | reverse complement strand
CACCGATCACCGGACCGAGGACCGTGCCGAAGCCGCCGAGCATGACCATCACGATGATCTCGATCGACGACTGCAGGCTGAAGGCAAAGCCAGGCTCGATGTTTCCATTCTTGAAGAAGAACAGCACACCGATGATGCCGGGGCCGATGGATGACAGGACCAGCGCGACTGCCTTCGTCATGGGGGTGCGCACCCCCATGACCGCGGCCGCATCCTCGTCCTCGCGGATCGAAAGAAGGCCGAGCCCAAACTTGGAGTTCTTCACCGCGTAGCTCAGGACGATGATCGCGAGGGTGAGAGCCAGTATCGCGTAATAGGTGAGCCACAGCGCCTGGGCCGGACCGCCATAGTCGCGATAGATCGAGAAGTCCAGGGACATTCCGATGGGACCGCCGAACGGGCCGAAGTTGTTGACGAACGCGCGCATCGCCTCATTGATCCCGAGGGTGGCCAGGGCGAAGTAGGCGCCGCGCAGGCGGAGGATCGACGCTCCGAGGCCGAGCGCCAGCAGGCCGGCCGCGGCGCCACCCGCCGCGCACGCCAGGATCAGGTGCAGGTGAAGCACACTCAGGGCGTAGAAGCCGACGTACCCGCCAAGTCCGAAGAAGACGACGTGTCCGAAGCTCACGTACCCGGTGTAGCCGAGCAGGATGTTCAGGCTCGAGGCGAGAGCCACGAACATCAGGAGCAGGAAGAGGCCTTCTCGCAGGGTCGCCGAGCCTGTGATCGGTGGCAGCACGCCGATCACCAGGACCAGGGCGATCGGAATCCACAGCCCGGGTCTGCGCAGCAGGCGGGTCACCGTCGAGTTCCGAAGAGGCCGTTCGGCCTGATGAGCAGGATGACCACGAACAGGCCGAACTCGATCACCGGGACCCACGACGCCGACATGAAGACTGGTACCACCCCCTCGAGACTTCCGAGCACCAGGCCGCCGATCAAGGCCCCGATGGGGTTGCCCAGGCCGCCGAGCACCACGATGACGAAGCTCTTGAGCTGATAGCTATCGCCCGATAGAACGGTGAACGGGAAGAAGGTGGCGATGAGCCCGCCTGCCACCGCAGCGAGCATCGTTCCCAGCCCGAAGGAGAACGCCAGAACGCGGCTCGATGGAATGCCCATCAGCTCCGCTGCGTCCCGATTGTTCGCCACGGCCCGAATGGCCCGTCCGGCGCGCGATCGATAAAGGAAGACGTACAACCCCGCGGCGACGGCGATCGCCACGACGCTTGCCACGATCCGGGTGCCGGGCACGGTGACGGGACCGGCGCTGACGCGGCCGAGATCAAAGTTGACGCTGTACGGGCTGGTGCTGAACAGCGTCGTCGCCGTCCCGACGATGATCATGTTGACCGCGAACGTGGCCAGCAGTGACGCGAGCGGCGGCGCATTGATCACGCGGTGGACGGCGAGCACGTAGACGACATAGCCGACCGCCAGGCCCCCGAGTGCGACCAGCACCAGTGCCAGATACGGGTTGAGGCCGGCTCGGCTGACCAGGAAGTAGAGCCCGAACATGGCCAGCGCGATGATCGCGCCGTGCGCGAGGTTGATGACTCGCACGACGCCCCAGATCAACGTGAGGCCCATGGCCGCGACGCCATAGACGAAACCGATCAACAGCCCGTCCACGAGCGAGGCAACGAACTGATCAATCATTCGTGCCATCCAGATGCGAGTTCGGGGCGCCCGGCGCCAGAGGCGCCGGGCGATTTGCCGTCACAACGGTCAGTGGATCGGGTACACCGCCTCAGCCGTCTTGGCCGATTCGGGCCAGACCACGCTTTTCGCGAGCGAGCCGGACGCCCCCTGCCACTGGATGTAGACCATATCGTGCGCCAGCTGCAAGCCGTGGGCTTCGGCGGTCGTGTCGAACTTGGTCCGACCAAAGAACGTTTCCAGGTCGAGCGCGTCCATGGCGGTGCGGACCTTCTCGGGATCTGTCGAGTCGGCCGCCTTGATGGCCGCCTGCAGGATCAGGCCGGCCGCGTAACCGCCGGCACTGTGGTACGACGGGTCGCCCTTGTACGCAGCGTTGTAGCCCGAGACAAAGTCGGCGACGCTTGGGCCCAACCATGCGACGTTTGCGGTCTTTGCGTCAGCTTCCGAGAACTTGACGGTCGGCTCCCATTGGCTCGGTCCGATCACACCGATCGCAGAATCGCCGATGTCCTTGAAGGTCGGCTCCGCGGGCGCCACCAGAAGCGCGATCATCTTGGCCTTCGCGCCCTTGTCGAAGAGCTGCTTGGCGAAGGTGCTCGTATCGGCAAAGTGGCCTCCGCCCATGACCGCGTCAGGTGAGGCAGCCACGATCTTGTTCACGAATGCGGCGAAGTCGGTCGTGCCGGAGTCGTAGCCCTCGTTGACCACGATCTGGTAGCCCTGCTGCGTCACGTAGGCGGTCAAAGCTCTCGCGACATCGGTCGAGAACTTGTCATTTTCGTGGACGATCGCGACGGTTTTGGCCGTTCCGTCAAGCTTCTTCAGCAGATCGGCCGCGCCGGTCAGATAGCGGCTGGCGGGTGTATAGCTCTGGTAGACATGGGTGTAGCCCTTCTTGTGGGTGGCATCCGATGCCGCACCAGCGGTGATCATGATCTTGCCGTTCTGCTCGGCGATGACGGCCGCAGTGTCCGCGAGACCGCTCGAGTAGGGGCTGATCAGGAAGTCGGCCTTGTCGTCGTTGATCAGCGTGGTGTACAACTGCTGCACACGATCGCTCTTGCTCTCGTCGTCGTATGACTTGGCGGTGAAGGTCACGGCCGTGCCGTCGGAGAGCTTGATCCCGCCGGCCTTGTTCACGTCGGCGATCCAGAGCTGCAGACCATTCTGCTGGCGCGTCGACTCGACATTGAGGGAACCCGTCAGCGAGGTCGTGAAACCAACGACCATGCCCTTCGCCTGGCCGCTTGCCGCTGCGGCCGGCTGGGATGCCCCGGCTTGGCTGCCGGCGGGCGGGGAGCCTCCCGCCGCCTGGCAGGCCACCAGAACCAGTCCGACGAGGGCGCTTCCGACGACTCGCATCCGACTACCGATCGTACGCATGGTCACCCTTCTCCCGAAATCCCCTGCATGTCGGGCTAGTGTTCTTCCGGTTGACGCGAATCCCTACCAGGCGAAGGCTTGGATGCCGCCTCCCGTGATCTCGTCCGGCCTCCAGATCCAGAATCGAGAAGCTGCGGTCGGCGGACCGCCTGAACCGTTCCGGCGGGCTCGCGTCGCTCCGCGCCGTCCATCTCGGTCTCGGCGCTCTCGCAGCATAGTCCAGCGCATGTTCCGGGTACAGTGGCCGCGTGGCAGTGGCCGCGTGGCAGCCGACGTCAGGGCCGCGAACAGTCAGCACACGTCTAGGCGCCGGGGTCGACCCACCCGAGCGATCGTTCGACGCCCGCGTGCCATCGCGCGATCCTGGCCGCCCGCGTCGGCGCGTCCATCCGCGGTTCCCAGCGCCGGGTCGTCCGGTCCATCGAGCGCAGCTCGTCCAGCCCGCGTCCGCTCCTTCGAGGCGGCGGCGGCCGGCGTCGACCTGCGGGCCGCGATCGAGGGCGACCTGCCGATCCTCGAGATCGACCCGATCCGGATCCGCGAGGTGCTCGCGAATCCCGTCGCCAATGCGCTGCGCCACACGCCTGCGGGCGGCACCATCACCGTCGCGGGCGCGGTCGAGGACGGACGCTGGGTCCGGCTCGAGGTCGGCGACACCGGGCGCGGGATCGACCCGGCCCTCCTCACCCACGTCTTCGACCGGTTCGTGAAGGGCGACGAGTCGCGCGGCTCCGGTCTCGGCCTGGCGATCGCCCGTCAGCTCGTCTTGGCGCGCGGGGGCGAGATCAGTGCGGACTCGACCCCGGGTGCCGGCACGACGATCCGCCTCCGGCTGCCGCTTACGGCCGGGTGATCCTGACGTCGTCGACGGCCGCCTCGACCGTGCTGGCGCGCCCGAGATCGGCGGCGGCGAACACGATCCGGACCGTCTGACCGGCCCATGGCGTCATCGCGATCGTCGCCGTCGCCCAGCTCGGCAGGTCCGTATTCGCGGCGCCGCGCTCGATGCGGACGAGGCTGCGGGTCCCGTCGGCGGCCTCGACGTAGGCGGCGAAATAGTCCATCACCGACGCATTCGAGCTGTGCGCGAAGTAATAGCGGAAGCTCAGTGAGCCGACCTGCGCGGGGAGGTCGACCGGCGACGACCGGATCGTCGTTACGCCGCCGTCGACGTCGTTGGCGTCGGCGTTGCGACCGGCGCCCAAGCCGGTGACGAGCGCGCGCGATCCGGAGGTCACGCCGCTGAACTGGCGCGAGGTGGCGGCGGGATCGCCGCGCTGCCAGACGCCGCCGGTCGCCGTGTCGGTCCCGAGCTGGTTGCGGACCCAGCCGCCGTAGGTCTCGAAGGGGTCGTACAGCGCGCCGCAGTTCTGGGTCGCCTTGCCGGTCAGGCTGTATGGACAGCCGGCCGCCTCGATGAGCATGAGGATCGCGGCCTTGTTGCGCTCGGTCTGCGGTTCGATCACCTCGTCGGGAGGGTAGAACCTCGCCATCGAGCTCACCGCGCTGTGACTCGGATAGAGCTCCATCGTGTACATGAAGATGTGTTCAATGCCGTACGCCCAGTCGATCTCATCACCGTCGGTGACGTAGAGACTGCTCGACTGCATGGCGGTGTAGCCGTTGGTCGTCGCCATCTTGCGGCCGAGCGCGACGAGCGCATTGTGGTCGTCGACCGTCATGTCCGCCGGGACGTCGGTCCTGGTATAGCCGTACGGCCAGAGGATCTGCTCGCCGGCCGTGTGGAACGTGATTGCCGTCTTGATCTGCTGCCGGCCCCCAATGCGGCGGCTGCCCATGAAGTCGCGGATCGCGCGGGCCTCGGGCGTAGAGAACGCGCTCAAACCGTGGTACGTCTCCGACGACCTCGAAGCCGACGAGCCGCCGCAGCAGGCCCAGTGGTAGCCGTAGTTGCGGTTGATGTCGGTCCCGATCGCCGTCGATCCAGCGTTCGGCTGGCGGTTCTTGCGCCAGAAGCGAAAGGGCGCTCCGGTCAGGTCGTACTCGGCGCCGTCGGGGTTGACTGCGAAGACGATCCAGATCTCGCGCGTGTCGACGATGGTCGTGATCCGCGGATCGGTCCCGTAGCCCTGGGTCAGCCAGCGCAGGAGCGCCAGGTTCTGCTCCAGCGAGAGGTGCTCGCGTGCGTGATGGAGCGAGTCGAACAGCACCTCGGGCTCGCTCTCGTCGGCGGTGACGTTGTCGGAGACCTTGGCCACCCACAGCTGGCGGCCCTGGTAGCTTTTGCCGATCGAGCGGATCGCGACGATGTTCGGGTAAGCGGCCTGGGCGGCCTGGATCTCGGCGACCATCTCGGCATACGTGTGGTAGCGGGAGTCGTACGACGGGAAGTCCGTGGCTGCGCGGGCCACGGGAGCGGCGGCGAGCGTGAACGCGGTCGAGAGCAGGAGCGCGATCGCCATGGCCAGCCCGGTGACCCGTCCGGTGAAGCGGTGGGGCATGCCGGGATCATGACGGCCCCTGGCGGTCCGCACCTATCCCGCGATGGGGCCATCGGCGACCCGGACCACGGCTGGTCGTGCTCAGGGTCGGCGCTTCGCCTCGTGGCGGGAACATGCTGCGCCCCCGCGGAGTCTTGAGCCCCAACGAGACCGGCCCACGAGGGCTCGGTCGGACCCAGGGGAGATCGACGATGAACCGTTCGATCCATCGAGCTGTCGGCGCATTCGGCGCCGCCCTCCTCGTCGTCGCGCTGTCGGCCGGACCGGCGTTTGCCTGTGGCGGGCTGATCGGGCCGAACGGCGCGGTCAACCTGCTGCAGACGACGACGCTGGCCGCCTACCACGACGGCAACGAGCACTACGTCACGGCCTTCCAGTTCGCCGGCGGCGGCGGGGCGTTCGGGTCGCTGACGCCGCTCCCCGGGGTGCCGTCGAGCGTCGAGAAGGGCGGCGACTGGACCCTCCAGAGACTCGTCCGCGAGACGAACCCGGTGGTCTCCGAGGCCTTCCGCTTGGGGGCTGCGTCGGCAGCCGGCTCGGCCGACGAGCTGATGAAGGTGCGCATCGATGCGCTCGACATCACGGTCCTGCGCGGCGGCGCGGCCTCGGTCGGGCAGTGGGCCAAAGACCATGGCTTCCGCCTTCCCCCGGATGCGCCGGAGGTCCTCGACTTCTACGCCGCGCGCTCCCCCATCTTCCTCGCCGCGGTCTTCGACGCCGACGCCGCGGCCGCGCGCGGGCAGGCCGTCGGTGACGGCACGCCGGTCCATGTCACGATCCCGACGACCAACCCGTGGGTCCCGCTGCGGATCCTCGCGCTGGGCAAGACCGCCGTCGAACGGGTCGACGCCGACGTCTACCTGCTGACCGACCGCGCCCCGGCGCTCCTCCCGGCGCCAACCGGCGACAACGGACTCGAGCTCACCCACAGCGCGCCGGCGACGAACTCGCTGCTCGACGACCTGCGCTCCGACCGGGGGATGGGCTGGGTCCCGACCACGGGCTGGCTCACGAAGGTGGGGATCCACGCCACGGTCCCGCAGCTTGCCTACGACCTCGCCATCGACGCGTCGGGGGCCGGCGCCCCGTCCCGCGTCATGGCCGGGCTCGACCTCCCTGGCGCAACCCCGGTCGTTGATCGCCCGGCCGACCTGATCCGGATCGTCCTGGGGTTGACCCTCACGATCACGGGGATCGGCGGGATCCTCCTCATCGTCCGGCGACGTCCGCCGCTGACGATGGCCTGAGTAGCGACCGATGACAGCCACCCTGCGCCGGCCGGGACGTCTCGCCCTGGCCGGCGGGATCGCCCTCTCGCTCGGCCTGGCGGGGATCGCGGCGGCATGGACGCATGCGCCCGGTCTCCTGCCGGTCAGCGAGACGATCGGGATCCACTACTCGCACTACGACCGGTCGCAGATCAGGGTCCCGGCCGGCGTGGCGGTCACGATTGTCCTGCGCAACGACGACCCGATCGACCACGAGTGGATCGTCGGCGATGCGGCGGTCCACGAGCGGCACCGGACCGGCACCGAGCCAGTGCACGGCTCGCGCCCGACCGAGGTCACGATCCCGGCCGGGACGAGCCGCGTGACGACGATCACGTTCAACACCCCGGGGACCTACCTGTACATCTGCCACCTCCCAGGTCACGAGGCGTACGGGATGGTCGGGACGCTGGTCGTGACCGGCGGCTGACCGGCCCGGCGCGCCGCGCTATCCTCCGAGGATGCGCCCCCTCCCTGCCCCGTTCGATGACATCGCCGCCGGACGCGTGGCGTCGATCGCGTTGGCAGGCCCCGCCCTCCTCGGCAGCCGGCTGCTTACCAAGGATCTCGCGTTCAGCGAGGAGGAGCGCGACCACTTCCTGCTGCGCGGCCTGCTGCCCGACCGCGTGCTCACGATCGAAGAGCAGGTCGCGCTCGAGCTCGAGCATCTGCGTCGCAAGGACGACGCGCTCGAGCGATACATCGGGCTGGCGGCACTCCAGGACCGGAACGCGACGGTCTTCTACCGTTTGCTCGCCGACCACCTCGAAGAATTCCTGCCCATCGTCTACACGCCCACCGTCGGTCGGGCGGTCGAGGAGTTCAGCCACATCATCCGTCGGACGCGCGGCGTCTGGATCACCCCGGAAGATCGCGACCGGATCCCGCAGCTCCTGCGGCAGGGGCCGTACGACGACGTGCGGCTCATCGTCGTCACCGACAACGAACGGATCCTCGGCCTCGGCGACCAGGGCGCCGGTGGGATGGCGATCCCGATCGGCAAGCTCGCACTCTATACGGCGGGGAGCGGGATCCACCCCATCGTCACGCTCCCGGTCTCGCTCGATGTCGGCACCAACAACGCTGCCCTGCTCGCCGACCCGCTCTACCTCGGCCATCGCGCACCCCGCCTCCGCGGCCCCGACTACGACGCGCTCGTCGAGGCCTTCGTCGTGGGTGTCGCCGAGGTCTGGCCCGGCTGCGTCATCCAGTGGGAGGACTTCAAGCAGGCCAACGCGCTCCGCATCCTCGATCGCTACCGCGGCCGCGTCCCGTCATTCAACGATGACATCCAGGGGACGGCGTCGGTCGTCGTCGCCGGGATCCTGGCCGGGCTCCGGCACCTCCGGACCGGACTGCGCGACACGCGCGTCGTCCTCGCCGGGGCCGGCGCGGCCGGGATCGGGATCGCGCGCCTGATCCGGCTGGCGATGCTCGATGACGGGATGGAGGAGGCGGCCGTCCGTCGTGCGCTCGTCCTCGTCGATTCACGCGGGCAGGTCCACGACCGGCGCGAGGACCTCGATGCGACCAAGCGCGAGCTCGCACTCCCGGCTGAGGCGTACGCGGGCTACGGCTTCTCGACCGAGTTTCCGGGGCTGGTCGAGACGATCGACCGCGTCCACCCGACCGTGCTCGTTGGGACGACCGGGGTGGGCGGCAGGTTCGACGAACCCGTCCTGCGCGCGATGGCGGCCGGGACCGCGCGGCCCATTGTCCTGCCACTCTCGAACCCGACCTCGTCCGCGGAGGCGACCCCGGTCGACGTCCTGCGCTGGACCGGCGGTCGCGCCCTCGTCGCCACCGGCTCGCCGTTCGACGCCGTCGACGTCGACGGGCACCGGCGCGAGATCGGCCAGGCCAACAACGTCTTCGTCTTCCCCGGGCTCGGGCTCGGTGCCATGGCCGCCGAGACGCGCTCGATCACCGACCGGATGTTCCTCCTCGCCGCGCGGATCCTCGCCGCTGCGGTCAGCGATGACCGGCTCACGACGGGGGCGCTCTATCCGGCCGTCGGCAACCTGCGCTCGGTCACCCGGCAGATCGCCATCGCGGTGGCGGGCGAGGCGGTCGCCACGGGGCTCGCCGGGATCGCGTCCGACGCCGACATCGAGGCCGTCGTCGATGCGGCGATCTGGTCGCCGGCCTACGTGCCGTACGTGCCGGCTCGTCGCACGGTGCGGCGACGGGTCAGCGACACATGACGACGACCCGCGGCGCGGTCCTGCGAACGCCCGGCGAGCCGGTGACGATCGAGGATCTGGCCGTCGCGGCACCACGCGCGGGCGAAGTCCGGGTGCGCATCCTCGCGTCGGGCGTCTGTCATTCAGACCTGCACGTGCGTGACGGTGACTGGCCGCGGCCGACGCCGATCGTGATGGGTCACGAGGGCGCCGGGGTCGTCGATGCGGTCGGGTCGGGGGTGCGCTCGCTGTCGGTCGGGCAGCCGGTCGTCCTCTCGTGGTTGGTGCCGTGCGGCCGCTGTCGCTGGTGCCGCGCCGGCCGGCCGTGGGCGTGCCCGGACTCCCCGTCGTTTCGCCACGCGATGCCGGACGGGGCGACCGTCCTGACCGACCCGGCCGGCGACGCGATCCGCTCGTACTGCGGGATCGGCACGATGGCGGGAATGACGGTCGTGCCGCAGGCCGCGGCGATTGCCCTCCCCGACGGCGTCGACGCCGCGGTCGCGGCGCTCATCGGCTGCTGCGTCTCGACCGGCGTCGGCGCGGTCCGCAAGACGGCCGAGGTGCCGGCCGGGGCGAGCGTCGCGGTCCTCGGTCTCGGCGGCGTCGGTCTGTCGTGCGTCATGGGGGCCGTGCTCGCGGGCGCGACCCGCATCGTCGCGGTCGACCGGGTCGCCTCGAAGCTCGAGGTGGCGCGATCGCTGGGGGCGACGGACGCGGTCGTGGCCTCGGACGACCCGACGGCGACGATCGAGTCGCTCCGTGAGCTGACCGGCGGCGGCCCCGACTTCGTCTTCGAGGCGACCGGCCGTGCAGCGATCGCCGAGCTCGCGATCGAGTCGCTTCCCGTCGCCGGGACCGCGGTCCTCGTCGGGATGCCGCCGTTAAAGGCGCGCACTGCGTTCGGGGTCTATCCGCTGGTCGACGGGAGCCGCCGGATCCTCGGCTCGAACTACGGGTTCGCGGAACCTGCCATCGAGTTCCCGGAATACGCCGCGCTTCACCTGGCCGGCCGCCTTCCGATCGAGCGGCTCATCGATCGGCGGATCGCGCTCGCCGACCTCGAGCTCGCCTTCGACCGCGTGCGGGCCGGTGAGGGACTTCGCCAGGTCGTCATCTTCGCCTGACATGGCGCCTCGCTCAGCCGCCGGGCGTCGCCGGTACCGTCGCGGGCGCGGGGCCCGCCGGTCGGACGTTCCGGAGCCGCCCATCCGCGAGGTTGGCCTTGAGACGGGCCATGATCCGGTCGCCACGTGCGGCCTTGATCGTGCCGGCGGCGACGGCCGCGTCGAGGTCCGACTTGACCGAGGCGACGATCGCAGCCGAGACCGTCTCAAACGGGACGGCCCGGACCGTGGCGACATCCCTGAGGGTCTTACCTGCACGGAGGTCGGCGCCCAGTTCGGCCGGGGTGATCCCCAGTACGCCGGCGGCCGCGGTCACCCCATCCTTGACGACGCCCAGCGAGCGCACAGCGCCGGGCCGACCGGTGCCACCCGAAGTGCCACGGGCGGCAGCCCTGGCCCCGATCCGGCCGGCAAGGAGCGCGCAACCATCGGCGGCGCCAGATTCTACGCGCGCAGTGAGCCGGTCCCCCACCTTCTTCGTGATCGTACCCGCCGCCACCGCCGTCTGGATCGTGGAGATCGCCGCGGCCTTCGCGGCGGGCGTCAGCGCGGATCCGTCGACGCCGAGATTCGCTGCGAATGCCGTGCGGAATGCCGCGCAGAATGCCGCGGCCCGCTCGCCGGCGGCCGCGGCGCCAGCGCTGGGGGCCGCAACGGCAGGGTCGGACCCGGTGGTCAACGGGGCGGTCGCCGCCGCAGCCGCACCGATGATCGGGCCGCCGATCAACGCGGCCGCGACCATGAGCCCCGCGAACCCGGCGAGTCGGAGTGTGGACATCGTCATGACCCTCGGCTGGCGCGCGACCGGATCTGTCGCGTCGTGGATGCACCTTCGAGGTGCGAGGTCAAGAACGTGTGTAGGACAGCCGAACTGTCTTCACGATTCCTTGACGGGCGCCCGGATACGATGCATCCGTGGTGGCGCGAGCACGCATCCTGGTCGTCGAGGATGAACCACGCCTTGGGGAGCTCCTCCGGCTCTATCTCGAGCGCGAGGGCCATGCCGTCACGGTCGTGACCGACGGCCGGGCAGCGATCGCCGCCGTGGATGCTGAAACGGTCGACCTTGTCGTCCTCGACCTGATGCTCCCGGGCGTCGGCGGCGAGGCCGTTCTCGCGGCGATCCGTGACCGCGGCGACACACCGGTCCTCATCGCGTCGGCCAAGCGAAGCGACAGCGAGCGGATTGCCGGGCTGCGGATGGGGGCCGACGACTATCTCGCCAAGCCGTTCAACCCGCACGAACTGACGGCGCGGGTCGCTGCCGTCCTGCGTCGAAGTCGGGCGGCGGTCCAGGGTCCGGCCGCGGTGGCTCCGGGCGCGGTCGACGTCAACGAAGCCCAGCTCTCCTTCGACGGGGGCCGGCTTGTTATCGATCCCGCGAGCCGGCGGTATGCGGTTGCCGGTGCAGGCGGTTCGCCGGCGACCCATGGTCGGCTGACGCCCGGTGAGATCGGGCTCCTCGCGGCGCTGGCGCGGCGGCCCGGCGCCGTCCTGACACGCGATCAGCTGCTGGAGGCTGTGACGCGGCGGCCTGAGGAGGTCTTCGACCGGGTCATTGACGTCCACGTCGCGAACCTGCGTCGCAAGCTCGGTGACGACGCCGGCGAGCCCTGGCTGATCGAGACGATCCCGCAGACCGGCTACCGGCTCGTCGCCGCGCGGGACGTGTGACAACGCCCCCCGGTGCGGGACTGCCGGGCGCGCGTCGCTCGCTCGCGTGGCGCCTCGGGATGCTCCTGGGGATCGCCGTCGTCGCGGTCCTCTTGCTCGTCGGGATCGTCGTCAACCGGGTCGTCAGCAGCAGTTTCGAGAATGTCCTCACGACCCAGCAACAACAGCGCATCGACGATGCCGCCGACACCCTGGCGGACCGACTGGGCCGGCCGACCGGTCTCGTCCGCGCCCAGGCGCTCGTCACGCGTCTGGCCTCATCGCTCGGTGGCGAGATCCAGATCGTCTCGACAGAGGGCACGACCCTGGCGGTTTTCGGACGGCCACCGGTCACCAACCCTGCCCACTACGAAGCGCCGATCCAGGTCAACGGCGCAACCGTGGCGACGATCCAGGCGGATCTCCCGGCACGCGCGGGTGACCGTGGATTCCTGCCACTCTTCAACGCCACGCTCGCGGTCGCCGGGCTGGTCAGCGTGCTCGGGATCGTCTTCGTCTCGGCGTCGATCGCGGGCCGGCTGACACGCCCGCTGCGCGACGTGGCAGTCGCCGCACGGCGGCTCGAAGCCGGTGACGCGAGTGCCCGGGCGACCGGGGGCGACGACCGAGAGTCGAGCGATCTCGCTGAGGCGTTCAACGCGATGGCCGACCGCCTTCAACGCTCGGAGATGCTCCGGCGTCGAGCGGCGAGCGACATCGCACATGATCTCGCGACCCCCGCCACGGTCCTCGAGTCCCAGCTCCAGGCGATGATCGACGGGTTGGTCCCCAACGACATCGCCGGACTGGAGGCGGCGCGGTCGGCGGCCAGCGCGCTGGGGGCCGCCGTCGCCGACATCGACGACCTCGCGCGCGCCGAGGCCGCGCCGCTCCAGGCCCGGCCGTCGGCTGTCGACCTCGCGATCGCCGTGCCGGAGATCGCGCTCGCCCTCGACGGGCCGCGGCGGGACCGCTCGGCGGAGCTGGAAGTCACGGTGGCCCCGAGGACGATCGCGTGGGCGGACCCCGCTCACCTCGCACGGGCCGTGCGCAATGTCGTCGCGAACGCGATCGCCCACAGCCCGATCGGTGGTGTCGTTACGGTCGATGCCAGACGCGATGGCCCTGTCATCCTGATCCGGGTCACCGACCAGGGTCCCGGCATCGAGCCGGACGACCGCAGCCACGTCTTTGAACGCTTCTACCGGGCTGATGCCGCGCGCGCGACCGATCCGGCCACCGGCCGTCCGACCGGTCTCGGGCTCGGCCTGACGATCGCCCGAGAACTTTTGGCGGCGAGCGGAGGCCGCATCGGCATCGAAAGGACCGGTCCGGGCGGGACGACCTTCGTGCTGGAGATCCCGGCAGACGGGCCGGAGGCGTCAGATCAGCGGAAGACCATCCCGCGAACGTAGACGCGACCTGGCGCGAGACCGCTCGGGATGAAGATGGCGCTCATCGAGGTGCTCGTTCCCCTGGCCAACACCGTCCGCCCGACGGTGGCTCGTCGTACATCGAGCACGTTGCCGCGGGTGTCATAGAGGGTGACGGCGACCCGCAGCCACCGGTGCCCGCGGGAACCGCCACGTCCAGATCCCGAGAACGCAGATCTACGACGTCCGCCAGCGAGCCAGCTCCCAGGGAGATGACCGAGATCGGGATCAGCTGGAAGAGGCTGAGGACCCCGATCGCGAGCGTCGATCCGGTGAGCACATAGACCTGGTACGGGGGCCGCCCCGCGGTAACGGTGAGTCAGGGCCCCGGTGTCGCGAGCCGAGCGCCTACTTGTCGCGCTCCGCGCTGGCCAGGACGGCCTGCGCGGCCGCGAGCCGGGCGACCGGGACGCGGAACGGCGAGCACGACACGTAGTCGAGCCCGATCCGCTCGCACTTGTGGATCGACTCCGGGTCTCCGCCGTGCTCGCCGCAGATACCGAGCTCGATGTCCGGTCGCGCTGCACGACCCTTGTCAACGGCAGTCTTCATCAGCCCCGCGACCGCATCGTCGAGGGTCTGGAACGGGTTGTACGGGAGGATGCCGTCCTCGACGTACTTGAGCAGGAACCCGCCCTCGGCGTCGTCGCGGCTGTAGCCGAACGTCATCTGCGTCAGATCGTTCGTCCCGAAGCTGAAGAAGGCGGCGTGCTTCGCGATCTCGTCGGCGGTCAGCGCGCCGCGCGGGACCTCGATCATCGTCCCGAAGACGTACTCGGCCTCGGCTCCGGCCTTCGCCTCGACAGCCCTGGCCTCGGCCTCGAGCAGGTCCTTCGTTGCCTTGAGCTCGTTCACATGGCCGACCAGCGGGATCATGATCTTCGCCTTCGGATGACCGCCCGACGCCTGGACCGCGATGAGCGCGTTGAGGATCGCTCGGGTCTGGACCTTCACGAAGTCGGGGATCATCAGGCCAAGGCGGCAGCCGCGCAGCCCGAGCATCGGGTTCTGCTCGTGGAGGCTCTTGATCGTCGCGAGCAGCTCCCTGTCCTCCTCGGACGCCCCGCCAGTCGCCTCGGCCCGGGTGACCTTGACGAGCTGGTCCTCGAGGTTGGGGAGGAACTCGTGAAGCGGCGGATCGATCAACCGGATCACGACCGGGAGCCCGTCCATCGCGCGGAAGATGCCCTCGAAGTCGCCCTGCTGGAGGACTTCGAGCTCCCCCATCGCGCGGTCGAAGATCGAGATCGCCTCGGTCTCATCGGCGTCGAGCGTGCCACCGGCGGCGGCCTTCGCCTTCGCCCGGGTGGCGACCATCGCGACGAGGATCGCGCCGCGCACGATCTCGAGCCGCTCGCCCTCGCGGAACATGTGCTCGGTACGGCACAGGCCGATTCCCTGGGCGCCATAGCTGCGCGCGAGCGCCGCTTCCTCGGGCTTGTCGGCGTTGGTCCAGACCTCCATCCGGCGGACGTCGTCGGCCCAGCCGAGAATCGTCTGCAGCTCGGGCTGGTCCTCGAAGCGCGCCGAGACCGTCGGCAGGGCGCCGAGGAAGACGTCGCCGGTCGCCCCGTCAAGGCTGATCCAGTCGCCCTCGGCGAAGGTGGCGTCGTTGGCACTCGCGGTCCGGGCGCCGTAGTCGACGATCAGCTCGTGACAACCCGCCACGCATGGCTTGCCGATCTGGCGGGCCACGACCGCGGCATGACTGGTCGCCCCGCCGCGCGCGGTGAGGATCCCCTGGGCCACGGCCATCCCGTGGAAGTCATCGGGCGATGTCTCGATGCGGACGAGGACGACGCGTTCGCCGCGGCCGACCCATTCGACCGCCGTGTCGGCATCGAAGACGGCACGACCGACGGCCGCGCCAGGGGACGCGTTGAGCCCTCGGGCGATCCGCGTCGCGTCGGCGCGTGCCGCCGGATCGAACTGGTCGCGCAGGAGCTGGTCGACGTGTGCCGGCTCGATCCGGCCGAGCGCCTCTTCCTTGCTGATCAGGCCCTCGTTGACAAGGTCCGTGGCGATCTTCACGGCCGCGGCTGCGGTCCGCTTGGCAGAGCGCGTCTGGAGCATGTAGAGCTTGCCGCGCTCGATCGTGAACTCGAGGTCCTGGACATCGCGGTAATGCTTCTCGAGCTGCTGGCCGATCCGCTGGAACTCGGTGTACACCTCGGGCATGTCGGTCTGCATCTGGGCGATCTTCGGGGCCGTCCGGATCCCGGCCACGACGTCCTCGCCCTGGGCGTTGGTCAGGTATTCGCCGAAGAGCGTCTTCTCGCCCGTGTTCGGATCGCGCGTGAACGCCACGCCGGTCCCCGAATCGTCCCCCATGTTGCCGAACACCATGGTCACGACGTTGACCGCCGTGCCCAGGTCGTGGGCGATGTGCTGGTTGTTCCGGTAGTCGACCGCACGCTTGCCGAACCACGAGGCGAAGACCGCCTTGATAGCGAGATCGAGCTGTTCGTACGCGTCGCTCGGGAAGTCTCGACCGGTCTGCTCGCGGACGATCGCCTTGAACTCGTCGACGAGCTCGCGCAGGTCGTCGGCGGTCAGCTCGGTGTCCTGCGCGACGCCGCGGGCGTGCTTCTTCGCCTCGAGCGCGTCGTCGAACCGATCGGGCTTCACGTCCATGACGATCCGTCCGAACATCTGGATGAAACGCCGGTACGCATCCCAGCCGAACCGCTCGTTGCCGGTCAGTGCGACGAGCCCGTGGAGCGTCTCCTCGTTCAGCCCGAGGTTGAGGACCGTGTCCATCATCCCGGGCATCGAGAACTTGGCCCCCGAGCGGACCGAGACAAGGAGCGGATCCTGGGCCCCGCCAAAGCCCTTGCCGGTTGCCGTCTCGACCTCGTGGACGGCCTCGAGCACGTCGTCCCACAGGCCGTCGGGGAGCTGCTGGCCGGCGGTGAAGTAGTCGTTGCAGGCCTCGGTCGTGATCGTGAAGCCGGGCGGGACCGGCAGACCCGCGTTGGTCATCTCGGCGAGACCGGCACCCTTGCCACCGAGCAGGTCGCGCATCGTCGCGTCGCCTTCGGCATGTCCGCCGCCCCACGCGTAGATGTAGCGCTTGGCCGCGCGGTGGGGACGGTCGGCGGCGGTCGGGGCGGTCTGGGTCATCGGGGGGGGTCCTTCCGGGGCGGCGACCGTGAGAAGGCGGTCGCGGATCGGGGCGCGAAATGGTTCGGCTCGATTGTACCGTCGCGCCCGCGTGCGCCCGGGCTGCGTGACGGTCGCACTGAATCGCCGTCATCGGTATCGAACCTCATGGGTCATCGGTCATTCGACCGATGACCGAGCCGCTCCCTCCGCCGAGGCTGGGTCTCCACGGCGCCGCCACAGATGTCGACGGCGCCACCCACAGGAGGAGTTGCATGGCGACCTTCATGGATGTCCACTCGGGTTTCGTCGGCGTCACGGCCGACCAGCTCCGCGAGGCGCACGCCCGGGACACGGCGATCGAACGGGACGAGGGCGTCCACTTCGAAAAGGCCTGGCTCGACCCGGAGTCGGGCAAGGTGTTCTGCCTGTCGACTGGACCGTCGCGCGAATCCGTCATGCGGATCCACGAGCGAGCGGGCCACCCGACGG
>JBDTNS010000016.1:0-17341 GCA_039933675.1 Chloroflexota bacterium | reverse complement strand
GGCCGACGAGGAAGAGGCGCCCGTCAAGCCGGCACGGAAGCGCAAGACGGCCTGACCGTCGGTCCGCTCGCGCGGAACCCAAACCCGCGTCAAGGCGACGCGCCCCGGCCCGACACGCCCCGTCGCTGCCGGATTCATTGCTCCCCATGCAAATGTTGCGCCCGGCGCACATAACGCTTGCGATCGGTCCGGATCGCCGGCGAATCGGTCCGTTGGTGTGCACCCGGCGCAAGAATCTCAACGTCCAGGCATGGACGGTCCCCATACCGGCCACGACGGGCCGTTTTCTTGCCGTCCGTGCACATATGTGTCCATTCGAGTCGACAACAGCCCCGATGTGTGCGCAGGATGCAAATGGTGCGTGGGGAGCAAACGACGCAGCGCGACGCAGCGGGACCCAGCGGGACCCAGCCGCGGGCGGCACACTCAATCTGAGATGCCCCTCGACGAATACCGCCGCAAACGCGACTTCGCCAAGACGCCGGAGCCTGCCCCGGAGCAGCTGACCGGGAGCACCGGCCGTTTCGTCATCCAGCGGCACCGCGCGACGCGGCTCCACTACGACTTTCGCCTCGAGATCGACGGCGTCCTGGTGTCTTGGGCGGTGCCCAAAGGCCTGACCCTCGACCCCGACGTGCGCCGGATGGCCGTCCACGTCGAGGACCACCCCATCGAATATTTCGACTTCGAGGGCGTCATCCCGGCCAAGCAGTACGGCTCGGGCGACGTCATCGTCTGGGATTGGGGCACCTGGGACCCCGAGGCACCGACCCTCGACGCGAAACGGGCGGTCGTTGATGGCGAGCTCAAGTTCGTGCTGCATGGCCAGAAGCTCAACGGCCGCTTCACGATCGTCCGGACGAGTGGCCGCCGGCACAAGGGCGACGACCCGGCCGCGCGCGCCTTCGAGGACGACCAGGGCGACCAGTGGCTGCTGATCAAGAAACGCGACGAGACGGCCGAGAAGGGGTGGGACGCCGAAAAGCATCCGGAGAGCGTGAAGACCGGGCGCACGAACGACGACGTCAAGGCCGACCGCGACGCCCTGTGGATCGGCGAGGCACCGGCCGCAACGGCGGAGATCGACCTCGCCGGCGCCGTCAAGGCACCGATGCCGCCCTACATCGAGCCGATGCTCGCGACCCTTGCCTCGACGCCGTTCAGCAACCCGGACTGGCTCTACGAGATCAAGTGGGATGGCTTCCGCGTCCAGGCCGTCGTCGACGGCGGCAAGGTCAAGACCTGGACGCGCGGCCTGAAGGATGCCGAGACATATTTCCCGCGCCTGCTGTCACCCGCGTCGTGGATCGACGCCAAGCAGGCGATCGTCGACGGCGAAGTGGTCGCGCTGGACGACGACGGTCGCCCCGATTTCCCGTTGCTCCAGACCAAGCTCGGCACGGCGGGCGCCCCCGGCATCGTCTATCAGGTCTTCGACCTGCTCTACCTCGACGGGCGACTCCTGATCGGCGTCCAGCTCGAAGATCGCAAGCGGCTCCTGCGCAGCGTGCTCAGGGAGCACCCGCGCGTCCGGTACGCGGCGCACGTGGTGGGCGAGGGCGAGAGCTTTTACGAGGCCGCCAAGGCCAGTGAGCTCGAGGGCATCATCGCCAAGCTCCGCCGGAGCCGGTACGAACCGGGCAAGCGGACCAAGGCCTGGCTGAAGCTCAAGGTCCGGCCGGAGCAGGAGCTCGTCATCGGCGGCTGGACGCCGGGCCAGGGAAACGCGCGCGATCTCGGGGCCCTGGTCGCCGGCTACTACGAGGACGGCAAGCTGCAGTTCGCGGGCAAGGTCGGGGCGGGGTTCAGTGCCTCGATCCGCAAGGAGCTGCTGGCCAGGCTCAAGCCATTGGCCGTCGACGAGCCGCCGTTCGATGACCCGCCCCCGAAGGACTACAAGGGTCGCTGGGGTGGCGACCTCGGTGCCGTGACCTGGGTCAAGCCCGAGCTCGTCATGCGAGCGGAGCTCGGCGGCTGGACCCGCGACGGCGTCGTCCGGCAGTCGGCCTACAAGGGCCTCGAACCGGGGCGCGACCCGAAAACCGTGCGGCGCGAGACCGCGGTCGCAACGACGAGCGCGATCAAAGCGGCCGCGTCGGAAACGCCGGCGTCATCCGACCTCGACGATGATGACGTCATGCCGAAGGCACCGAAGTCACCGAAATCACCGAAGGCACCGAAGGCGAGCCGGAGCAACCCGTCCCCCTCGACGCCCGACGTTTCCGACGGCTGGCGTATCACCGCCGACGAGCTCGCGGCGCTCGCCGCGCTCGGCAAGGAAGGAGTCTGGCGCGTCAACGGGGTCGAGCTCAAGCTCACGAACCTCGACAAGCCGTTGTTCGACCAGCGCGAAGCCGATGGTGGTGGCCCGATCACCAAGCGCGAGCTCATCGGGTACTTCGCGCGCATCGCGCCGACGATGCTCACGCACCTGAAGGATCGACCGCTCAACCTGCAACGGTTCCCGAACGGTGCCGGCGCCATGGGCTTCTGGCAGAAGGACATCCCTGACACGGCCCCGAAGTGGCTGACCCGCTGGCGTGAGACCGGGGTCGATGGCCGGACCGACCGGGACGCCAACGATCACCTGATCGCCGATCGCGCGGCAACGCTGGCATGGCTCGGCAACCAGGCCAGCTTCGAGGTTCACGCCTGGACCGGGCGCCTGCCCGACCCATGGACGCCCAGCTTCGCCTACATCGACATCGATCCGGGCGACAAGACCACGTGGGACGAGACACTCGTCCTGGCGCGCCTCTACCGGACGGCCCTCGGGCACCTCGGCGTGCGTGGCTATCCCAAGACGACCGGAAAGCGTGGGATCCAGATCTGGATACCGATCGTGCCGCGCTACGAGTTCGCCGAGACGAGCGCCTGGGTTGAGCGCGTCTCGCGCGCCGTCGGGAGCACGGTGCCGGATCTCGTTTCGTGGGAGTGGTCGAAGGGGGCCCGCCAGGGTCGCGCCCGGCTCGACTACACCCAGAACGCCTCGATCAGGACGCTCGTCGCGCCGTACTCCGTCCGGCCGGCCGGCGGCGCGCCCGTTTCGGCGCCGATCACCTGGGACGAGCTCGACGATCCCGCGTTGCGACCCGACCGCTGGACGATCCGCACGATCGTCGATCGCGTCGCCGAAGTCGGCGACCTGTTCGCGGCAGCCCAGACGGATGCGCAGGAGTTGCCGCCGGTCTGAGCCGACCCGATGACGGCGGCGCGTCGCGGTGGCAGGATGCCTCGATGCAGGACGACACCATCGAGCTCCGACAACCGACAGACGACGCCGAGTCGCTGCGCTCCTACATGGCGCCGATCGCCGCCGCGTTTGGCGAAGGGATCGACGACGCCGAGTTCGACGCCGATCGGTCGGTCTGGGAGGTCGATCGGTTCATCGGGGCCGTCGAGGGCGAGCGGTGGGTCGGTGGCGGGGCCGCCTATTCGTTTCGGCTGACCGTCCCTGGCCGACGCGAGATCGGCGCCGCCGGGATCACCGGGATCGGCGTCTCGCCCGACTACCGCCGTCGCGGGATCCTCACCCGGATGATGCGCTGGATCCTCGACCAGGCGGCCGAGCGAGGCGAGCCGGTCGCGGTCCTGCATGCGTCCGAGGGCGCGATCTACCCGCATTTCGGGTTCGGGCTCGCGACGCTCCAGGGAAGCTTCGACTGCGAGCGCAGCTATTTCCGGTTCGCACGCCCGGCCGAGCCGCTCGGTCGGGTGCGGCTGGTCGAGGTCGACGAGGCCATGGGCATCGTCCCCGACCTCTACGACGCCGTGCGGCACGAGAGCCCGGGCGCCGTCAGCCGAAGCGCCGCGAAATGGCGCGCCCAGATGCTGGCCGACGGCGGCCCGATCCGTGCCAAGATCGGTTCGAAATACCGGGCGGTGCTCGAGGTCGAGGGCCGACCCCGCGGGTACGCCCTCTACCGGATGAAGGCCGACTGGGACGAACGCGGACCGCGGAACCAGCTCACGACGATGGAGGTCATCGGGCTCGATCCCGCCGCGGAACGGGCGCTCTGGGAGTGGCTGGCCGGGATCGACCTGGTCGGCCGGATCAAGGGCTGGCGGGCGCCCGTCTCGCATCCGTTGCTCCTGCAGCTCGAGGACATCGCGCGGCTCGGGTTCGTCGTCGGCGATGGGATCTGGCTGCGGATCATCGACCTTCCTGCGGCACTCGAAGGCCGGTCATACGAGGGCTCCGGCGTCATCACGCTCGAGGTGACCGACGCGTTCGTGCCCGCCAACGCCGGCCGCTGGCGGGTCGAGGTCACCGACGGTGGGGCCACGGTG
Organism: Chloroflexota bacterium; assembly: GCA_039933675.1. GTDB lineage: Bacteria > Chloroflexota > Limnocylindria > Limnocylindrales > CSP1-4 > SPCO01. The sequence goes on along the minus strand of JBDTNS010000016.1, from coordinate 13,051 downwards.
AGCGCGACCGAGGACGCCCCCGACCTCACCCTCGACACGGCGGACCTCGCGAGCGCCTATCTCGGCGGCTTCAGTTTCGGCGAGCTGTTCCGGGCCGGGCGGGTAGGGCCGCACCGCGAGGGCGCCATCGCCGACGCGGATCGACTGTTTTGGACCAACAACGTTGCGTGGTGTTCGACGCCGTTCTAGCTCGGATAACCCAAAAAGACGCTCGGCACGAGTTGCGCCGAGTCTTCGACACTTCCTTGCAGAACGTACAGCTTCGGGTCTTGGTGGAAATCGAAGACGCGGAACAGGACGTACTCGTCTGACGACGTCCGCGAGGTTTCGACCTCCCATCGCGTGATGTAGAACGGCGTGGTTCGGCCGAGGTTGGTCGTTTTCACTTCGACCTTCATAGGTCGGCCATCAGGTTGGAACGACCCAACGTCATAGCCAGCACCGTCCCCAACCACCGTGGCTACCCAGCTCACGCGGTCTGCCAGATCGTTGCGTCCTGAACGCACGAGCTTCTCTCGTTCAAGGTTGATTACCCATTCCTCACCTGCGCGACCAAGGGCAGCATTCCGAAAATCCCTCATCGCGCCCAATGGGCCGGTCGTTAGATTGAGGGAGGTAGGGCCTCGGTATCGAGGAGCTCGCGTCGATGGTGGGTCGATCAGGACATCCTCGGTAGCGAGTCGCGATCCCGATGCGGCGGGAACGGCGTTGCCCACGTAGCGCTCGAGAGCCTCAGCGACGCGGCTTGACCCGCTGAATGTCCGCATTACCGCGATTGCCAGATCCCGCTGATAGTGCGAGAGCGGTTTGTACCCTGGGATCCATGGCATGCCCCGCTCGTCGAGTACAGCACTCACGTTCTGCATCTTTCGTTCGATCGAGCCCGAAGTCCTCGCCGGCAATACGACCTCGAGTGCTCGAACCGCGTCGGCCTTGACGACTCGCTCCCCGCGCATCTCGCGCTTCAACATGTCCTCGTAAGCGGCCACGAGCACCTCGATCTCGGTCAGAACCCATTTGTCGCGTGCCGCGGGGAATTCGGAAGTCAATGGTGATCCGTGTCCAGCCTTGCATGGGTGCGGGATCTGTTAGTTCGAAGCCAGGATGAGCAACGCTGTTGAAAGACGCAAGGCCGGGAAGATCGTAGGTCGCAACTAGAGGAGGAGCAGACCCAGCAATGATTCGCCGCTCGTTTGGCGCACGTCCGTCGACTCCACCGTGATCGACGCGTCGTCCCGTCCGGGCCAGTTCGGGTCGTAGATCCGGAGCATGACTGCGTCGCCCTCGACGTCGTACGCGAAGGCGAGGACCTGGTGGCTCTGGGTCAGGTGGAAGGGGTTCCAGCCGGTGTGGCGGACGAGGCCGACCGTCGCGAGGTGGCCGGTGTCGATGTCGGCCCGGATGCGTGGCCACTCCACCTCGCGAGTCTGGCGCAGGGCCTGCTCTGAACTCATGGCACCCATCCACCAGAAACGGAGCGGAACGCGGAGCCAGTCGAGCGACTGGACCTGGCGCCGGACGAGGGCCCGGAAGAGCGGCGAACCGTTCGCCGGCGCTTCGGTGTCGGTTGGAACCGGCAGGTCGGCGGCGAACCGCTCGCGGACGTACCAGCACATCCCGCCGCACAGGCCGGCAGATGCATCACCGATCCCGATCCAGCGCGGATCGATCAGGCCCAGGCGGATCGTGGGGCCCGGCGCGAACCGGTTGGCGAACGGTAGGCCGTTCGTGCTCGGCAGGAAGCCCGGGACGGCATTTGACTCGACCATCGGCCACCCGAGTCTACCGCCGAGGCTCTACCATCGTGGCCAGCATGTCTGAGCGGACGAGCGCGGGGATCCTTCTCTATCGGCGGCCGGGGGGCGGCGACGCCCCGGTCGAGGTCCTGCTCGGGCACCCCGGCGGCCCGTTCTTCGCCGGCCGTGACCTCGGCGACTGGACGATCCCGAAAGGCATGCCGAATGGCGGGCACGAACCCCTCCCGGCGGTCGCGCGGCGCGAGTTCGAGGAGGAGACCGGGTTGGCGATCGATCCGGCGGCGCCGACGATCGATCTCGCGTCGATCGTCCAGAAGGGCGGCAAGGTCGTCCACGCCTGGGGGGTCGAGGGCGACCTCGACCCGGCCGATGCCGTCTCCAACGACTTCGAGATGGAGTGGCCGCCGCGTTCCGGGCGGCGCGAGCGGTTTCCCGAGCTCGACCGGGTCGACTGGTTCGACCTCGACGAGGCGCGCCGTCGCGTGAAGCCAGCCCAGGTGCCGCTGATCGACCGGTTGGAGGCCGCCCTGGAGGGCTGAGCGGCGACGCTCAGGGCGCGGCCAGGACCGTGACGCGGACGAGCGTGGGCTCCGCGCCCGACGCGACCAGGGATCCGTGCTCCGGGGTCACGATGTCGAGCAGGAGCAGGTACTGGCCGGGCACCGTCGGGGCCGTCGTGGCCAGCACGGCATCCGCAGAGTTGCCGGGCGCGAGCCCGATCGGAAGGTCCGATGCGATCGCCACCGAGTCGGGGCCGCTCAGGAGCCCGTCGAGCGACAGCGGGATCCAGCGTCCGACGACGTGGGCGGGCTCGTCGATCGCGCCATGGCTCGGGTAGTCGGCCGCGCTGGCGGTGGCGCGTTGGCCCCATGCCGCGACGCCGAGGTTGACGGCACGAACACCGAGCCGGAGGTCGGCACCGGCGGCGACGCGGGTTTGCGGCGCGGCCACGAGGGCACCGTCGTATTCCCCGGTCACGCGAACCATGAGCGGTGGGGTGAGCGCCTGGGTCGGCGCGTCGAACTCGACCCCATCAGCGTCATGGAGCGTGATCGTCAGGCGGTAGCGGCCGGGCACCTTCGGCATCGTCACCGGGACGACCATCGCCGTCTTGCCGAACTTGACGGCGACCGGAGCGACCACGTCACCGACCCGTTCCGGGACGACGAGGTCGACGTTTTCGTCGGGCGCCTCGATGACCGTCGTCGTTGGGTCCGAAAGGTCTGATGTCGGGCTGGCATCGGGGGACGAGGCGCCGCTGGGTGCCGCCGGCCCACCGCGCGGCGTCGAATCGGCGGGGAGCACCGCGAGATCGATCGGGTCCCAGCGCGCGCTCGCCTGAAGACCTGCCGGGAGCTGCTTCCGATCCTTGATCTTGAACAGGAGGTCGACGTGTCCGGCAGTTCCGGCCGACGGGAGTTGATGGATGTCCGGCGCGCCGAGCTCGAGCCCGGATCCGACCAGTGTCGGCTGTGCCGGCACGATCGCCGCCGCAGGTGCTCCGGCGGAGCCCGCGGCCCCGGCCAGGACGTCGGTCGGGGCAAGGCCGGCCTTCATGACGATCGAGCGGGTGAACCCGGTTGATGCGGTCTCGGGGTCCATCTGCGCGACGTAGCCCGGGCTGCGCGTGCTGGCGAAGGCGATGCGCTGGGCGTTCGCGCTCGGGCTGTCCTGCCAGGCGCCCTGGATCGATCGTCCGCCACCAAGGATTGCCCTGACGAAGTACGACGGGCTCGACCATGCCTCGGCGATGACGGCCGACGCGCCCGCGGTGATGAAGCCCGCGGCGTAGTTGTCGACCCGCTGGCGGGCCTGGTCGAGGGTGCCTTCGGGGAGGCCGGGCTCCGCGTTGCCACTCGCGTAGCACAGGTGATTGAGCAGGACGACCGCGTTCTTCGCGAGCTTCACCTGCGCGGCGATCGAGGCCTCGCCGAAGTACTGGTGGCTCGAATCGCCACCGCCCGCAGCGGGATTGAGCCCAAATCCGTCCTGGCTCGGCGGATAAAGCGCGTCGCGATAGTGGCTCGGCCAGCCATTGCCGTGGCCCATATAGACCACCAAGGACGCCCCATCGAGTGCCTGTCGCACGGCCTGCCACGTGGCGTCGGGCGAATAGAGCTCGACGACGTCGGGCGTGTAGCGGCGTGCGATCGTGGCCGCGGCGCGGGCCTCTGCCCGGTAGCCGTCCGTCGCCGCGCCCGCCGGGCCGACGATGAAGACCACGCGCGGGACGGTTGTCGATGCCGGCTTGCCGGTCGCGGCAAACGAGACCGGCGCGAGCAGGCCGGCAGCGAGCAGGCCCGCGATGATGGCAGCACTGAAACGTCTCACGACTAGGGGCACCCTCCGTGGGTTGGGAGCGTACTGCGTCGAATTCCCGCAGACCATACCCAACAGCCCTCATCGGCCCGTTATCTCCACACCTCACGGTGCGCGGATGCACCACCGCCCACCCGTCTACCATCGGTGACATGCCGAATCGCCTCGCCGGGGAGACGAGCCCATACCTCCTCCAGCACGCCAACAACCCGGTCGACTGGTACCCGTGGGGCCCCGACGCGCTCGCGCGGGCCACGCTTCTCGATCGCCCGATCTTCCTGAGCATCGGCTATGCGGCGTGTCACTGGTGCCATGTCATGGAACGTGAATCATTCGAGCACGAACCGACCGCTCGCTATCTCAATGACCATTTCGTGGCGGTCAAGGTGGACCGCGAGGAGCGCCCCGATCTCGACCAGGTCTACATGGGCGCCGTCCAGGCGATGACCGGTGGCGGCGGCTGGCCGATGTCGGTCTTCCTCACGCCCGATGGCCGTCCGTTCTACGGCGGCACCTACTTCCCGGACGAGCCACGCCACGGGATGCCGTCCTTCCGCCAGGTCCTCGAAGGGGTCGATCACGCCTGGCGCGAGCAGCGCGCCGATGTCGAGGCCGCGGGTGGGCGCCTCGTGCAATCCCTCGTCGAGAGCGCCCGGCTCGAGGGCGGCCTGGATGATCCGACGCCCGAGCTGCTCGACGCGGCCTCCGCGGCGATGGAGGCCGCCTTCGACTCGGCGAACGGAGGCTGGGGCCGTGCGCCCAAGTTTCCCCAGCCGATGGCGATCGAATACCTGCTCCGCCGCCACGTCGCGACCCGCGATCCGCGCCCACTCCTGCTCGCGCGCCGCTCGCTCGATGCGATGGCGAACGGCGGTGTGCGCGATCAGCTCGGCGGCGGCTTCCATCGCTACTCGACCGACGCGGGTTGGCTCGTCCCGCACTTCGAGCAGATGCTCTATGACAACGCGCAGCTCGCGCGGGTCTACCTGCACGCGTGGCTAGTCACCGGCGAGGCGCGCGACCTCGAGGTGGCGACCGGGACGCTTGACTACATGCTCCGCGAGCTGACCACCGACGACGGCGCCTTCGCCGCGAGCCAGGACGCCGACACCGACGGCATCGAGGGGCTCTCGTTCACCTGGCGCGCCACCGAGATCCGCGAGGTACTCGGCGAGGATGCCGACCTCTTCGCGGTGGCCTACGGCGTAACCGACGACGGCAACTGGGAGGGCGTGACGATCCTGTCGCGTGTCGTCCCAGACGAGGAGCTGGCCGCGCGCTTCGAGCGGCCCGCTGACGAGATCGCGTCAACTCTGGCGGCCGGTCGTGCGCGCCTGCTCGCGCGCCGCGGGACGCGGCCCCAGCCGGCGCGTGACGACAAGGCGCTCGCGGCCTGGAATGGCTTGGCGATCGCGGCGTTCGCGGACGCGGCCGTCGCCCTAGCCGCGAGCGATCCGGAGGCCGCGGGCCGCTATCGGGCCGCCTCCGAGCGCGCCGCAACGACAGTCGTTGAAGGCCTGTTCCAGGAGGACGGTTCACTGCGCCGGTCCTGGAAGGACGGCCGCGCGGTAGGGAACGGCGTCCTCGAGGACTATACCCACCTCGCTGATGGACTCCTGGCGCTCTACGAGGCGACCTTCGACGAGCGCTGGTTTGCAATCGCACTCGCCCTGATGGAGCGCGTCCTGGGCCGGTTCGCGGATCCGTCGGGCGGGTTGTTCGATACCGCCGACGACCACGAGCGACTCGTGACGCGACCAAAGGACGTCCAGGACAACGCGGTCCCGTCGGGGAACGCAATGGCGGCGCGAGTCCTCCTCCGCCTCGCGGCGTGGACCGGCGAGGGTCGCTACCGAACCGCCGCGGAACGGGCGATCCGAACGGTCGTCCCGTTCGTTGCGCGCTATCCAACCGGGTTCGGGCAGTGGCTGAGCGCGATGGACCTTGCGCTGGCGCCGGTCGTCGAGATTGCGATTGTCGGTGCGCCGGACGACCCGGCGACGGTGGCGCTGCTCGAGGAGATGCGCCGCGGGTTCCGGCCAAACCAGGTTGCCTCGGTCTCGGCCGATCCCGTCGAGAGCATCGTCCCACTGCTGCGCGACCGGAGCGCGATCGAGGATCGTCCGACCGCGTACGTCTGCCGCGGGTTCGTCTGCGGGATGCCGGTGACCGATCCGGTCGCCCTCCGCGGTCGCCTTGAGTGGCGGGTGTCGATGCCTGAAGGCGAGGTTGCGCCGGGAGACTGGCTCTGGTCGTACGGCCTCCTCTTCGCCGATCACGGATGATGGCGGCCGAGGTTCCGGCGCATCCTGCCGCGACCGTCGTCCTGCTCCGCCCCGGGCCGGCCGGACTCGAGGTGCTCCTGACGCAGCGCCCCTCGACGATGGCGTTCGCCGCGGACATGCACGTGTTCCCGGGCGGGCGCGTTGACCCGGGCGACGCGGATCCGTCGCTCGTCGCGCGGTCCGCGATCGCGCCCGCCGCGGCCGCCGCGGCTCTCGGTGGCGACCTCGAGCCGGTGTCGGCGATTGCGACCTATCACGCCGCGATCCGTGAGCTGTTCGAGGAGGCCGGTGTCCTGCTGGCTGAAGGTCAGGCCTCGGCTGCGGCGATCGCGGCCGCACGTAGCGCGCTGCTGGCCGGCGACGTCACGTTCGCGGCCCTCGTCGCCCGCCTCGACCTGCGACTGCGGACCGATCTGCTCGTGCCGCTCTCGCGCTGGGTGACGCCGCCGGTCATGCCACGCCGGTTCGACGCACGGTTCTTCGCGGCGCGACTCCCCGACGGCGTCGAGCCGACCTTCGAAGGGGGTGAGGTCGTCGCGCACGCCTGGCTGCGCCCGACCGATGCCCTGGCGGCCATGGCGAAGGGCTCGATCGCGATGTTCCCGCCCACGAGCACGACGCTCCAGCAGCTCGAATACGCTCCGTCGATCCTCGAGATTCGCGAGCGACTGGCGCCGGTGCGGCTTGGACCGGTCGTGGTCGAGCCGCTCTCGCCCGACGTCACGAGGATCGTCATGCCGGCGGGTGGCGGGGTGGCCGGCCAGCCGGTCAGCGCCTATCTCGTCGGCCGGCGGCGGCACGTCCTCATCGACCCGGGCGATCCGACCGGCCCGGCGCTTGACCGGGCGATCGCGCTGGCTGTGGCCCGCGGCGGGACGATCGACGCCATCGCGCTCACGCACGTGGATGCCGACCACGCGGGCGGGGCGGAGACGCTCGTCGCGCGGCTCGGGGTCCCGATCCTGACCGGGCCGGGCGGCGGCGCGCCGCTCACCCAAGCGGTCCGCGAGCTGACCGACGGCGAACTGCTGGACGTGTGCGATGTCCCGCTCCGGACGATCCTGGCACCCGGCCCGCGGCCGGACCACGCCGCCTTCCTGGTCGGCGACGGGGTGTTCGTCGTCAGCGGCGACCTCGAAGGGGTGCGTGGTGCGCGCTCGATCCTGGGTCCCGCAGACCCGGTCGCGTGGGCCGTCTCGCTCGAACGCATCGGGCGGCTGGCACCGAACGCCACGCGCCTCGCCGGCCACCCAACCCCGTCCGTTTGACGTGGGGTCCGGCGACCGCGACCCTGCGCGAATGCACGACGGCGACCTGATCGAAGACGACTACGACCCGGACGATCCACCCGACGTCCGCGGGGCCGGACCGTCGTTCCGGACCGGCGGCCTCCACCCGATGGTCTGGATTCTCATCCTGTTCGCTTTCGTGGACCTCGCCTGGAACATCGTCAACGCGAACCTGCCCGCGACCGCGAACCTGGCAGACGACCTGTTCTACGCCATCCAGGTCGTCCCCTCGGTGGTGGCATTCCTCATCCCGGCGGCATTCCTCGCCCGGCATCGCGACGCTCCGGCTGGCCTGCCGGTCCTGCTCCTCGGCACACTCCTGCTCGCCCTTGTCCAGGTCCTGTTCGCGGTCGCCGACCCGCTGCATGCACTGTTTGAAACGCTGACGCCGGCCAGCGACGATGTGCCGTTCCTCGTCCCGCTCGCGGCGCTCTACGGCGGTCTGACGCTGCTGCTCGGCGCCATTGCGTTAGGCCTCGTTGCCCGTGGGCTCGCCGATTCTCGTCGGTATTTCGATCGCGGGGCGAGCCTCAGCGCGCCGCTGGTCGCGGTCATGTCGATCTTCGCGACGGTGGTCGGGATCCTGGCGGTGACGCGCCTCTCCCTGCCCGACGGCCCGCTGCCGACGAGCTACCTCGTCTATCTCGTGTCGACCGTCGTCCTCGGCATCCTCCGAGTCATCGTCTGGACCTACCTGCTCACGACCGCGATCGGTGGCTGGCGCGCCGGGGAGGAGCCTCGTGGCGGATGGATGCTGGCCACGCTCGCCGGCGCCGTCGTGCTCGTGGCGCTCGTCCTGGTCAATCTCGCCGGCGTCCTCGACATCCAGGACACGACGATCGTCGCCGCGTACGGCTGGCTGATCACGATCCTGTACGCCGGCGGCCACCTGGTGCTTCTCGCGGCGTTCGCGATCGGGCTGCCGGCGCTCGATGAGATCGACGACGACGACGAAGATGAGGACGACGACGCGGGCGAGAACGAGGTCGAGTACGAGGACGCGTACGAAAAAGACGAGACGGACTAACCCCGATCGGCCGGCAGCGCCGCTGCGAGATTGCGCAGGAAGTTGAGCCCCGCGTCGACCTGCTCGACCGGCGCATACGGTCCCGGCATGAGGACGCATGGCCGACCCGCGAGCGCGACGCCCGGCAGGACGCCCCACGGCTCCTCGAGCGGACGGCCGGCGCAGATGGTCGCCGCCCGCTTGTAGATGAAGACGACGGCGGCCGGTCGCCAGATCGCGATCTTCTGCCAGAGCGGCCCGACGCCCGCGACCAGCTCGGCATCGGTCGCCTCGTCCCGGGCGGTCGGGAGCTTGATCAGGTCCGTGATGCCGTGCCCGGCCGCGACCAGCGCGTCATCGGCCGATTCGACCGGTGTCGCGGCCGGGATGAGGCCCGCTGTCATGAGGCGGCGCCAGAACGTCTGGCCGAGCCGGCCCTGGTGGTAGTGACCGGGCGTCACGCTCACGGGTGACGGGTTGAGCCCGACGAAGAGCAATCGATCGCGCAGCGGCGGTAGATCGGCGAGCGTCTCGATCGGCGCCCCGTCGACGATGATCGTGGCGTGATGAGGCCCCGGGCCGGGGCGATGGCTCAGGTCGGTCAGGTCGTCGGGGATCAGGTCGTCGGGCCGCCTGCCGAGTCGGTTGGTCCCTCGCTGCCGGAGGCGCGCGCCTGGATCTCGGTCTGCGCCTTGACGGCCTCGGTCTTCGCCTCACGGAAGCCGCGGCCGAGGACCGCGCCCCACTTGGGCAGCGTCTTGGGGCCACGCCACATGACGACGAGGACGAGCACGACGATGAGGACGACCAGGAGGTCCATGGGCCGATGGTACAGCGCGTCCGACGGCCGCGGACGCCGGTTGCCCGGTCCCTCGCCTCAGCGCGGCCGGCGGGCGACCGGGATGACGAGCCGGAGCGCCGTGTGCGTCGGGGAGAACGAGGCGACCTTGTTGTCGACGAGCCCGGCCGCCTTGGCTGCGTCGATGACGTCGGTGTCACGCAGCGTGGCACCCCTGCCCTTCCGCGAGATGACCCAGATCGCGCCGTTCGGGCGGATCCTGGCCGCGAGCGCCTCGAGCGGTTCGAGCGGTTCGACGGTCTCGGCGCCGAGCAGGACGACATCGGTGTCGGGGGTGGGCCAGCCTTCAGTTATGTCGGTTGTGCGATCGGCGATCCGTCCCCGGATCTCGGGGTCGTCGACCTCGATGAGGGCGACCCGCATCCCCGGGCGAATCCCGAGCTTGTCGAGCAGCGGCGTGGTGTAGACCCGTTCCATCCCGCTATCGTGCCATGCGATGCTGCTTGTCTTCGGCCCCCGCTCGCTCGACTACGACTTCGGCCCCGAGCACCCGCTCACGCCGCGACGGTTCGGGCCGGGGATCGAGCTATTGCGGGCCGTCGGCGCTGAACCGGGGCTGGCACCCGAGCTGGCGCCTGACGCCGAGCTCCTGTGGTGCCACACCCGTCGCTATCTCGAGGCGGTACGGCGGTTCTCGGCGAACCCGCACGGGCCCGCCGAGGCGGGGATCGGCGAAAGCGGTGACGATCCACCCTTCATGGGGATGCACGAGGCCGGCGCGACGGTCGCCGGCGGTTCGCTGCGAGCGACCGAGGCGATCCTTCGCGGGGACGTCGAGCACGCCTTTCATCCGGGCGGCGGGCTCCACCACGCGATGCCCGACCGGGCGTCGGGATTCTGCATCTACGACGATCCGGCACTCGCGATCGCCCGGGCGCGGCGCGATGGTTTGCGGGTGCTCTATGTCGACCTGGATGTCCATCACGGCGACGGGGTCCAGGCGATCCACTGGTCGGATCCGGGCGTGTTGACGCTGTCGTTCCACGAGTCGGGGCGGTACCTGTTTCCCGGGACGGGCGGGGTGGGGGAGCTCGGCGATGGGGTCGCGGCGGGGACGGCGGTCAACGTGCCACTTGAGCCCGGAACGGGGGAGGGGGCGTGGCTGACGAGCGTCCGGACCCTTCTCCCCGAACTGGCCGCCGCGTTCGGCGCCGATCTCGTCGTGTCGCAGCACGGCGCCGATTCGCACGCTTGGGATCCGCTCGCGCATCTGCGCGTGACGACGACCGCGATGGGCGAGGCGGCCCGGCTGGTAGACCTCGTCGCGCACCGTCATGCCGGCGGCCGTTGGCTCGCGACCGGCGGCGGCGGGTACGACGTCTACCGCGTCGTCCCGCGGTCGTGGAGCTTCGTGTGGCTCGCCGGCGCGCACCGCGAGGCCCCGACCGAGACGCCCGCCGTGTGGCGCGAGCGATGGGCGCCGGACGGCGCCCGGTACGGGCAGGCGCCGCTGCCCACGACATTTGAGGACCCGCCGAATGCCGGCATTGCGCTGGACGCCGCGCAGGTCGCGGCGGAGGCCCTATCGCTCGCGACAGTCGCCGTCGTGCGGCGGCTGGTCGTTCCGCGCCTCCTGCAGGGGGCGCGCGATCGCGGCTGGTGGGATCCGGTCGCGCCGTCTCAGGCGGGCACATTCACGCCGCCGCTCAAGAGCGGCCATTCCGACCCGGTCATCCTCGGCATGGTGGACGCCCCCGAGTGGGCGCGCTTGCACCTGGCACCGCGGGTGGTACCGCCCGCCGACCCGGTCGCGGGGCACGCGCTGGTCCTCGCCGCGATCCGGAATGGCGCCGTGGTCTCAGTCGCCGTGGTCGGTGAGACGGTCGTCGGGCTGGCGATCGCCGGCCCGGTCGACGGCGAGGACGCCGATCGTGCGCTCCTCGCCGTCGGGGTCGCACCGTCATTCCGTCAACGTGGGCTCGCCGGCGCGCTCCTCGAAGCCCTCGGCGCGGACCGGGCGGGCGAAGGCCGGTGGCACGCGGAGGTCACGCTGGCCGAACGGGATCCCATCGAGCCGCTCGACCGCAGTCTGCGCGCGTCGATTGCGCGCCGCCTGCTCGGACGGGCCGGCTTCGAGATCCGCCCGGCCGATGCCGACCTTCGCGCCGCCGACCCTGACGCGATCGTGGCGCTTCGGCCCGCTCGACGCTGACGCCCGCAGCACGCATCCTCAAGAATCGAGCGCCCCCGGATGGTCGGGGGACGATCCGGGGGCAGAGGTTGCGCTCGAGGCAGGGTTCGAAGAGGCGTCAGCCGGCGGGTTCGCCGAGCCGACGGGCATCCGCGCCGTTGATCCCATCCCGTCGCCAGGGCGTCCCGAGCATCGGCAGGATGTAGCGGTCGACGCCGTAATAGCCGGCGACCTTCCAGGCAAGGATGAGGCCGATGGCCAGGGTGAGCATCACGGGGTTGCTCGAGGCGGAGCCCGCGAGCAGGAAGGACATGTTCATCAGCGCCCCGAAGAAGGCCGCGAAGCCGGTGAGGCAGCCGACGATGAGCCCGAGCCCGACGGCGATCTCGCCGAAGGCGATAAGCGGGGCGAACCAGGTATAGGCCTGGCTGTCGAGGAGAGTCTGGAGAAACGTGCGATACCAGTCATAGGTGATCGCCGGGCTACCGGCGCCCTGCGCCGGGACGGCCACGGCATGCGTCCAGTAGCCCTGGAGCGCGGCGCCGCCATCGAGCCAGCCCGCGCCGCTTGCCTTGTGCCAGCCGGCCTCGAGCCAGGCGAACCCGACGAACAGGCGAATCGGGAGCCAGAACAGGCCTGCGCGCGTGTTGCCGAACAGGAATCGTGTGAAGGCCGGGCCTTCGACTTCGACCTGTTCGCCACCCGGCTCCTTGCGCATCTCGAAGAGGATGACGAGGAGGGCCACGAACGAAACCCAGAAGAGCACGGTGACGATCTGGCTGATGGAGCCCTTGGGGTCTGGGTTGACCCACGGGTTGACGAGGTAGAACAGCATCACCGCGGCGACGCCGCCAACGATCGCTGCAAGGTTTCGCTTGCTGGTCATCTGATGTTTCCTTTCCATCGAGTGCGTCCCGTCGACGCGGCGGGTCCTCTGAACCAGATTCAATCGCGCTCGTCTAGCGGGGGGAACGGCCGATCGGCCCTCTCACTGGGCCATTCGGCCCATGTCGCTCGGACTGGTCGGCTGTCCTCGTGTGTGAACATCCGGTCGATATGACCATCCGGCGCTACACTCTACGCCCCGTGGCTCATGCCATCACCTCCGACCCGCTTGCGCCCTTCTCGCCCGCCGTCCGCGACTGGTTCCGGGCCAGCTTCGCGGCGCCGACCGACGCCCAGGCACGCGGTTGGGCCGCGATCTCCAGCGGCGAGCATACCCTCATCCACGCCCCGACTGGGAGCGGAAAAACCCTCGCCGCGTTCCTGTGGTGTCTCGACCGTCTCGCGACGCATCCGAGTCCCGTGCCGACCCGTGAGGCCCCGGGCGTCGTTCGCGTCCTCTACATCTCGCCGCTCAAGGCGCTGACCTACGACATCGAGCGCAACCTGCGCGCGCCGCTGA